>NZ_JBFUJG010000009.1:0-126777 GCF_056401495.1 Mucilaginibacter sp. P4_E8 | reverse complement strand
CTGTTCAGCTTACAATCAAAAGCAATTTATTGCCCAAACCGTTGAGAGCTTTTTGATGCAGAAAACAAATTTTCAATTTGATATTGTTGTTGGTGACGATTGCTCAACCGATGGGACATCCGAAATACTTAAATCATTTGAGGAAAAGTATCCGGATAAAATCAAAGTGATGACTCCTGAAAAAAATGTAGGTCCGCATCTTAACATGATTAATGCGGCTAATGTTTGTAAGGGGAAATACATTGCGCTTTGTGATGGGGATGATTATTGGACAGATCCTTACAAATTGCAAAAACAGGTTGACTTTTTAGAGCAAAATCCAGCGTATATAATCTGTTGCCATTATACGCGGGTAGTTGACACAGATGGGAATGAGCTTTATGTTGACCCTAAGCCTGTTCCATTGGTACATACTTATAATGACCTGCTTGTAGGGAAACAGGTGGAAACAAAAACCGCTTCGGTAGTGTATCATAATATCCCCGAGGTGTATGAGTTATTTGAAAAGCCCTGGTACTTTACCTGTTATGCGGCCGATAAAATGTTAAAAATTTTTGCAACATATAATACCGGCCGTAAAATATATGTAATGCCAGAGGTAATGAGCTGTTATCGTAATCATGTTGGCGGTATATGGAGTATGATCAGAGAAGAAGCCCGCCTGGAGATGATGATCAATGATTTTAACCTGATCATTAAACATTTCACCTATCGCAGCATCCGGAAGAAAAGATTGTTATTGCTATATTTAAGAAGATACTTATTATTTGAGTTAAAGCGGCAAAGGATACGTAAAGCTTACGATACTGTATTGTATCTCCTTTAGTCATTATTTGTAATCCTTATTTTGTTGCAGGCATTATTGCCTATGCAATCAATCTCCTGTTACCTTTTTTCTGCGCTATGGTTATTAAACAGCTACTAATTGCAGACAGGTGTTTTTTATTTACCACTCCGCCAAATATTTGAACAGTAGTTACCTGTACGTTACATATACTTCATTTATCATACCAGAAAGTGACATCGCTACATCAAGGGACATCGTCATTTATAATCTAATTTACCCGTAAAAAAGCTAAAAACAGTGAACAATGCCTATAAGAATAAAAGAACATTATTAACAATTGTATTAAACTAAAATAAATTTATGTATCCCCAAAACTTTACCATTCGAAACAAAAAAGAATGGGATGCTTATATGGACAAGTCTCTAATACACGAGGTTTTCCATACCTGGAACTATCATTCTTTAAATCAAGAAGGAGAACCTCTTTTATTTGTATATGAGGAAGAGGGCTTTTTCATTGCATTGCCTGTAATTAAAAGAAAAATCGAAAACTCTCTATTTTTCGACATGACTTCTGCCTACGGCTATTGTGGGCCGATATCTAATATTGATCTCTCGAGCTTATCGGTGCTAACAATCGCGTCTTATAAAACCTCTTTTGTGAATTTCATGAAAGAAGAAAACGCGGTTTGTATATTTTCAAGGCTGCATCCATTCCTTAATCAGTATAATATATTGGAAAGCATTGGCGGTTTACATGAAAATGGAACAACCTTATATATGGACCTTTCATTGTCTGTTGAAGATCAAAGAAGTAAATATGATAAAAGGCTTTTCCGCCAGATAAGAAAGTTGCGTGAAAAAGGCTATATCATTAAGGAACTCAACAGCCAGGAAGGAATTAAAAACTTCACTGAAATGTATTACAAAAATATGGATCGGGTTAATGCCTCACGAAACTATTATTTTGATGAGCAATACTTTGCCAATCTTCTTAATGCAGAGCATTTTGAAAACAAACTTCTTCTTATTTACGATGGACCAGAACTTATTTGCGGTGCACTTCTTTTATTGTCAAATAGCATTATCAGAAATCACCTTTCGGCAACGTCACCAGAATACTTGAAAGAATCCCCAAGCAAATTATTAACAGACGAAATCAGTATGATTGGAAGAAGACTTGGAAAAAAAATCTTCCATCTTGGGGGCGGAGTAGGTGGTAAAGAAGATTCTCTTTTTACCTTCAAAAGGTATTTCTCAGATTTACAGGTAAAAGATCATATATGGTGTTATATCAATGATAACACGGCTTATAATGACCTTGTTTTAAAAGCCGGAGTGGATGTTAATGCCGGAGCCAATTACTTCCCATTATATCGTCAGCCAAAAAGAAATACTCAGGCATATATTTCAAATATAGAAACCATGACTGCCTAAATTAACCTTAACCAATTAATAACATGAAAAATAAATTTACATATGCGGATGCTGACATAGCTACCTTTGATCAGACTATGGCTGATTTTGGGTGGATTGTTTATGAAGATGCGATGGATGCTGCTTTTATTAAAGAAATTACCGATTCATTGGTAAAGGCATATGAGGTAAGGCGCGAAATTCAAATTGCAAATGGGATAAGTGCAAACATGAACGGAACACTTCACCATCTTGTTGAAAGAGATACTTTTACTTTAAAATTTCTCGAACAAAGATATTGTGAAGATCAAATAAAGCATTTTTTAAAAGGAAATTACATTCTAAATTCATTAGGAGCAGTGATCAATTTAAGAGATGACAAGCCATACGTTCAGAATATCCATAGAGATATAAGAAGTTTTACAGGAGATTTTAAAATGATGATCCAAATGATGATTATTTTAGATGATTTTACCCTTGAAAATGGGGCTACCTATTTTTTATCGGGCTCTCATAAACAGGATGATAAGCCAGAAGACGATTATTTTTACGATAACGCCGAACGCGCCGTGGCAAAAAAAGGCAGCATTATTTTGTTTGACTCCAACTTATGGCACGCCGCCGGAAAAAACAACACAAACGGGAAAAGGAGAACGCTAACCATGGCCTTTACCCGTCCGTTCTTTAAACCACAACTTGATTATCCCAGGGCATTAGGCTATACTTTTGGCGAGGGGCTGAGTGAACATTTAAGGCAAGTTTTGGGTTATAACTCCAGGATACCAGAAAATTTAAACGAATATTACCAACCTGTTGAAAAAAGAATGTATCAGCCGGGCCAGGGTTAATTTTAAGTTCTATACGATCATACAAAACAAAAAAGCTGCAAATCATAAATTTGCAGCTTTTTTGTTTTGGTATTTTTCAAGTAAATGAYAATGAAGAACTGGGTTAGTTATTTGATGGGGTTTCTTTTATAACATCAATGCTCCACCTGTAGTGTATGATATTTGCCAATAACAATGACGCCGCCGAACATACGAATACCGAATAGCTGAACGGAGCCCTGTAACCGGCAAAACACAGCATAGACAGCGCAAAGCTCAAGGTTAACAAAAAGCTGCCCAGCGCTGCAAACCTTGTTTTATAACCTACAATAAGCAGGATCCCAAACACCAGCTCGCCAAGCGTTGCAATTGTAGCCAATATATTGGCTACCGAGTTGTTTACATAGGGTACCAGTGAATGGGTATATGTTACAAAATTGCTCCAGTTGCCCCACGCATTTCCATTTGTCCCTGCTTCGCCCAGGATGCCTAACCTGTCCATTACAGGGAGGATAAAGCCAAAGCCCAAAGCAAGGCGAAGAAATAATTGCGGCAGGTCAAAATTTATTTTCATGGTTTTGGTTTTAATCTTCCAAAGCTACTCGTTTTTAAAATTCGCTTTCCCGAACATGATATAAAATGACAAACTATCCAATAACCATTGAATGTTCTATATTTATTTGTTTCAAAAAATATTCATCATGAGAGATGACGATGAGCGTTCCCTTATACTCGTTAATAGCAGCGGTCAAAATTTCGATATTTTGAATGTCCAGATTATTGGTTGGCTCATCTAATATGATGATGTCAGGGGCCCGGTTACTTATGGTTAAGGAACAAAGCATCAATCGCATTTTCTCTCCACCGCTAAGCGCTTTACAAGGTTTGTCCCAATATTCTTTTGTAAACAAAAACCGGTTTAAGCGAATCTTTATATCATGCTCCTGCAACACACCAGAATTAAACTGTTGTGCCTGTTCATAAACGTTAAGCTTGTTGTTTATTAATGAATAGTCCTGATCAATGTAAATGGCCTTAACAGCAACGCTCTCCATTGTTCCTGACCGGGGTTTAAGTTCACCCAAAATCATTTTTATTAACGTTGTCTTGCCTGAGCCGTTTAACCCTTTAATAACAATACGTTCACCGCTTGTGATCTGAAAGTTCAATGCCTGTTTCCAAAGCAATTGATCATTGTATCCAAAATTAACCTCCATTGCAGTAACCAATATTTTCCCTTTATGAAGTGCCGAATTGTCAAAGCCCATCTTCATCTTGTCTACATCAGGCAATTCTTTGCGCAATTGATTCAACTCCAACGAAATGGAATCCACTTTTTCGGCATGAACACCCTTCATGCGTGAAGTGCTTTTCTCGGCATTGTTTTTAAACGTTTTCATGGAAATGGTAGGAAGCCCCGCCTTTTCTTGTTTTTTCTTTCCACGGGCATCCAGCTTTTGTTGCCTTTCCAGTGATTCCTTCTCTGTTTCTTTCGCCTTTCGGAGTGCCTTTTCTTTGCTCTTCAAATCCTGATTCAATGCATCGCTTTCAGCCATTTTCTGCTCAGTATAAAAATCATAATTACCCCCATAAATTGTTATACCACGTTTGCTGAGTTCGTAAACGTTATCAAGGAGATTTAATAAAGTTCTGTCATGACTTACCACCACTAAAGTATTGTTAGTAGATTTTATATAATGATAAAGAATGCTTCTGCTGAACGTATCTAAATGGTTGCTTGGCTCATCCAATAAAACTATTTCAGGTCGGTGTATACTAATCCCGGCAAGGAAAACTTTTGTTTTTTGCCCACCACTAAGGGTTCCCATTTTTTGAGACAGGTCCAATTCATCAAGCTTCCAATGCGTAAAAGCTTCTTTGCACCGTTCTTCAATTGCCCAGTCATCGTCAAGCACGGTCATATTTTCATCGGTTACATTGCCATCAAGAATTTCTTTTAACGCTTTTAATTTATCCTCGACCCGAAGGGCTTGAGCTACACTATAATTATTGTACTGGCCAAAAAGCTGCGGTATATAATATGGCCTTGAAGCAGCTTTGACATGTCCGCTTGTAGGAGGTAAGTTTCCGGCTAATATTTTCAGCAGGGTAGATTTCCCTGCTCCGTTATTGCCTATTAATGCAATTTTATCTTGTTTATTGATGACGAGATTTATATCAGCAAACAATAAATCTCTGTTGGGATGTATGTAAGTAACGCCTTGAAGAATAAGCATATTTAATTCCTTTAAAGAGTGAATAATTACAGGAACCTGTTATGATGGCTCTGTTTATTTTCCTGAAAGAAATTATTTATTACATATAGGCGTTCTTATGATTATGCGGGCAATGATAAGAAAAAAAATTGCTGTAAACAAAAATAATACAAGCAGCGAGCTACTGCTAAGCATTATATCTGGCAGCTCAGGATCCATCAATAATTTTATTTACCTGACGTTTCAGCAAGGTTTAATGTGATGGTATTCACCTGCGGGCTGATTCTTAATATACATCCGTTATCTGGTTTGGTAAAAAACCCTTCGACTGCTTTAACTGCATAGTTCATACCCTCAAACCGGCAATTAAGGCTTTTACCATTTACCCCGGTAAACGGCAGCTTAATACCATCCGCCGTATTCAGATCAAAAAACCAATTGATGGGCTTAGCAGTCACCAGTTTCATTTTAATTCGTTTCTCATTCAAATTAACTTCAAGTGTTCCTTCAACCGATGTTAAAGGCCAGCTAATACGCATTGCTGATGGTCCGGTTTTAATGAATTCAGGATCTTTTCCCTGCAATAATATTTCTTTTCCGTCAACTATTGCTTTTAACCGTAAACCGGCAATCTGATCTTTTGCACTCCATATATAGCCATCTACAAAAGGCAAGGTGAAAAATGCACATTCATTTGACGTAGCTGCCTGCGTTTCATACACAGATGGAAGTTTTTCATTAAATAAATGAATGTCCCGTATCCTCAACCCGCCTTTTTCCCATAACATATTAACCCTGTAAAAACGACTGTTAAACCATACCGTTTTAAGGTCACTTCCTTCTATGTCCTTACTTACCGAAAAGGACGTTGATGGCGTAATCCTGTACTTGTTTTTAAACCAGCGGCCCGATGCTTCCAATGTTTCTACCCTTACCTTATGTTCATCCCTAAGCCTTGCTATTAACGGCATCTGTAATTCAAGGCCTTTGGCCATGGCATCCCAGGTAAAAGAATTTTCCTGCCCGGCCTGCGTATAGTTGAATCCCAGTGCATTATCATCAGCGAATGTTTTGAAGAACCAGTTTACCCAGGTCGAATCGCCGCCCCCGAATTTGTAAACAGGTTCCAGGGTGATCACCCCTTGCCTGTTAGATCCTAATCCGGTATCATACTGTCTTACCGGGTCGCTGCCGAGCATACGAAAAATGGGTACAGGGATCTGGTTCTGCTCATGCTGGGCGGGCATATAGGAATTGAGCTTACTTGGATAATAAGCCTGGTTCCAATAACCACCCCATAGGGTATACCCATCTGTACCATACTGATCCTTACAATTTGCAGATGCAACGATGTGGTATTTTTTATACATGTAATTGAGGCTGTAGGCATCGATAAACCATGATGCAACCGATTTGGGATAATAGCCAAAGATCTTCTTAAAATCGGCCATGTAAACATCAATAAGTTTTTTTCGTTCCGTGGGAGTGTACCCGGTAGAGAAACCAATATTTGCCCTCCAATCCCAAGGATAGCGCCCTCTCCATTTCAGCCCGGCCTTCTCAACCAGTGGCTGAGGGATCTCCCACCAGGCACCTATTTCAAAGGAATCTTTGGGAAGACCAGCCAATAGTTTCTGATATCTTTTATCAAGTAATGCATCATATTGTAAAAGAAACGTTCCGCCAAGCTTGTATTTTTTCATGATCTCCACCTGCTTAACTACCGTTTGAAAAAGCACCTCCTGCGTAATTTTTGGATCTCTTGGCTCAAGCAAGCGGATAAAATTGACAATATTGATGATCCTGGGAGATTCATCATCATTTTTTAGCACGGGTTGTTTAACCAAATAAAAAGAGCACAAAGTGCTGAAAACAGTGATGCAGCAAAGTGTGATCAACCATTGTTTCTGGCGGGAATTTATTTTCATTGGCTTAATTATTTTTTTATTAATTCCAGTTTCACAGGCCCCAGCAATCCTGATGACTGCAGTTTACTGTTCGCATTGTAAGAGTTATGCATGGTCCAGGTTTTCCTTTCGTTAACCGGCAGGCGACTGTCGCCAATAAGCCGGTTTACCCAGGTATTTACAACCCTAATCTCCAGTTTATTTACGCCTTTTTTTAGTGCCTTCGTAATATTTATTTTATAAGGAGCCGTCCAGGTGCCGCCGAGCATGATGCCATTAAGCGTTACCTTGGCTATAGCATTCGTTGCTGCCATTGTAAGAAATACCTGGTCGCCATCGGTAATTTTATCCCACATAAATGAATTATAATACCTGGCAGCGCCCGAATAATAACGAATACTGTCGTTCTCATTGATTGACCAATCGGTGAGTGTTTTAAAGATCACAGGATTAGCCGGTCCACGCATGCTATGGTCAAATTGAACAGACCAGGGTTTATCAATCGTTATCGTTTTAACAGGGGCTGGATAGTTCGTATCAAAGGTGTTTATTTTATTTAAAATAGTATCTTTTCTAAAAACAATAAATGCGCTTTCCATCGGCTCCAATTGCAGCGGAATAGTAGTGAAGCCTTCACTTTGGCGATAAGCGGTAAGATTGCGCCTGGTGCCATTTAACGGATCCCACAGTTCCGGCAATTTGTTATTGATCCTAAACTCAGGTTCAATTTTTATAGTTTTTGTTCTTTGGTTTGAGATAAAATAAACAGCACCCTCCTTTAATTCACGATGAATAAACAGCACTGAATCGCTTTGTGGAATTCTCAAATCAGGTTTGATCTTAACCGCGTCCAGTGCCTCCTGCATGTTCATGCCACTCATCACCATACCTTTTCCAACACGGTTAATTTTTATTGCATTCCCATCAATGTTACCCCAAAGCTCATCTGCAAGTTGCTTAACTTGTTTATCCGCCGCAGGATAGTTTTGTAAACTTGGCGATGTTGCAGGCCTTGGGCCAAGTACAATAGCTCCCTGCTCAACCAAATTTTTAATTTTCAGCAACAACTCCGGGCGGATCGTTTTTAATTGCGGCAGTACGAGCATACTATAAGACATTCCATCAGGTAATATCAGTTTATTATCTTTAACGGATAACCGGGTTTTAATCACTTCAGCATTAATGTAATCAAAGGAATAACCCTGTGGTAAAGCAGGATCCTGAACGCCTGTCATTTTGGGGGCATCCTCACTAATGAAATAGGCCACATCTGCTACATACTTGCCCTGCTGCAGCATCAGGTTACATCTTTTGATATATTGTAAAAAAATATCCATGTCGTAAAACCAGGTATTTAACCGGTTAAATTCATTCCCGAAATAGGCATTAACACCCGGTGCCTTATCCTCGTAAGGCTGGCTGATATATACATGCAAAAGCGTATTGTTAATACCTTCCGTAAAAAAACGGTCGGCACGTTGCTTCATCATCGCCGGGTAACGGGAATAAGCCGCACCTGCACAGGTAAACGACTCGGCCGATACTTTGGTTTTGCCGTAAATATGAGCGGCTGATGAAGCTGCCCGGTTCTCGATGTTTCCCAGGCTCCCCTCACTCCAAAACTCCCCGCCAATTTCGTCTGACTGCCCTCCGTATTGCAGAAACTCCCCCGGGAAGCCCCAATGTCCATAGTTTTCCAGCCAGGTCGTGAGGCCATGTTGATGGCTGATCTCTCTAAGACCTGCAACATATTCATACGCTACATTATCGGCAATTAAACGGCGCAAATCCCAAAGAAAGCGGTCTGATTTCTCTGCGCTTCCAACAATACTTCCCTGTAAAACCGGGATATAAGGAGTAGGATCGTAGCCATATTGTTTTTCAAACTTTCCGATAAATCCGTCCGTCCAGTTCTGCCCGCCGGTTTCGTAACTATCTTCTACGGTTACTCTCCAGGTTTTCCTGTCTGCTGCAGGTATACGCCTGATGATTTCGCCTAAATATGCATTAAAATGAGCGGCGATATGTTCCTTGCTCATCTTATCCGTTTCCAGGCCAGTACCCTGTGGCGATGCAGGCCCGTTATGAACATTTGTTGGCGCCATACCACTACGCTCAATTACCCAGTTACCCGCAGGTACATCCCATTTTAAAATGCCATCGGCCGTCATGAATTTAGAAACATCAATAACTTTCGCCGGGTCAATTACCAGGTTGCTATCAGTTATAGGCTGCGGTGCCCATTGGTAAGCATCCCAGTATGGAAAAGGTGTTTGCCACATTTTTGCCAGCGTTTTTTCAATATAATTTTCAACAACAGGAGTAGCCGACAGTTTTACTTCGGCAATTCCACCGTTTTTAGAGAATTTAGTGAACACTAACCTAAAATTATTTGATTTACTTGCCGTAACGGCTATAGCGGCAGGACCATATGGTTTAAACCCAACATTGGGTTCATTGTTGCTGCGGTCTATTTTAAAATGCTTAACTGTTTTATATATACCATTTGTTTCTATTTGCAGGTCGCCTTCCAACATCATTGGGTTACGGTTGGGAACAATAGTTAAACTGCGAACAGTATATGGTTTACTTGCTGTAATATCAATAGTATATGGGCCAGCTCCTTTAAAAATTACGCCGGTAGTATCATTAAAGTCCATGATACTTTTTATGCCTGCGATAGCGGGAACCACATTTATTATTGGCTTGAGGGCCCGCATGTCTCTAAAATATTCGCTATTTACCGGGTAAGCAATAACTTTTACATCCTGAAAGTTAGGTTCAGGAACTGCCAGCAGCTTGTTTAACTTCAAAGGTCCTTTAACGTTGAATTTTGTTGACGTAAGGTATCGCATGGATTGTTCCGGCTTCACCCACGGACCACCAGACTGGCTCCATCCCGGGCTGTTGAATATTCCTATTTCAATATTCAGTTCGGTAGCCCGCTTAAGGGCGGCATGCAAAATATCCCACCACTCATTGGTAAATATTTTTACTTTTCCGGCAGGAACATCATCCTGCCAAATATTGCCAATGAATGCCCTGTTGATCCCAACCTTTTTCATCGATTCAAGATCACGGATAACGCCTTCTTTTGAAATATTATCCGATAACCAGTACCAGTAAATACTGGTCTGAATAGAATTAGGAACGGTCATAAATCCTGTTTCCAGGGCAGCCATTGGTACGGCAGCAGAAATAACGGGCACCTTCTTTTTTGTTACGCAGGCGGCAAGTAACAAAGTGCATGATAAAAAGAGGGCATTAACTGACCGAAGCCGTTTTCTATTCACTTCCATGATCTTCATTGCCTGGACATTTTAATTTCATACCCGTTCTTAACAGGTATATGTTTACCTGTTAAGAACGGGTTGTCCAGTATAAGCAAATTCGGCAGATATAACTAACCTATTGCTTTTTTTTCTTCCCAATTTTTGTTGCCTGCAGTTTCAAAAAGGGCGAGCCTTTACCTGTTGTAAGGTAAGCCTGCAGGCTCGCGAGAAACGTATCCCAGGAAATTGGATATCATTATACAAGTTTCCATTTTTGAGCCAACTCTGCATTAAAGCCATCTTCTTCTTTGGGGTTAGGTTCGCCTTTGCCGGTAGTAATCAGGTTGCGTAAACTGTTCTGTATATAATTGGTCCATGCTTCTCGGCATATCTCATAACATTCATATTGAGGAACCAAACCCGCGTGCGTGAACCTGACCGCTGTTTGATCATCTTTTCGCGAAATATCAAATACGAGTTTTGTACCTATCCATTCGCTTTTGTCTTCAGTAAATTTGAAATAATTGTCAAGTACCAGCCAAACCACTCTTTGATCCGGAACCAGTTCAATCAATTGCATTTTACAGTAATGAACATCTTTATAATGATAGATAAATTCATCATTAAGTTTGTCTGTACTTCCTTCAACTCCTTCTGACCACCATCCGCGAATGTTTTTGATGGCATTGATAGCTTCTTCCGGGGTCTGATCTACCAAAAAGGTAGTGGTGAAATCTGATGTTTTCATTTTTTTTATGGATTTATGTTTTATTCTGCCGTTACCTGTTTTTCAGGCAACTATAAAAGTCAGAAACTTTAATAAGTCAAAATTAGATGGATTTGCAGAGATATTAGCGTGGCAGAAATGACAATTAAATTAGTTGATATTGCCACATGAAGAATACCTTTATACTTATTGATCAGTTTTATCTCAAAGTATTTTTATGCGCATAGCAATACTTAATTTTGAACACGCTGTTGCTACCTGTGTAACCGGCCCGGCTGAAATATGGAGCACATTAAATCATGTGCAGCCTTTGCTCGCAGACAGCTCTTTAAAACATAATATAGGGATTGATTATATAAGAGCGTATAAAAAAAAGTTATGGCGCAAAGCATTAGATACAGGTAAAGAAGAGCAACTGGCAATTGAACAGGTATATGATCTGGTGATCATTCCTGCTATGCGTTCTGCAAAAATTGATCATGTTGTAAATCACGAGCGCATGCTTATTGACTGGTTAAAGCAACAGCACACAAAAAATGCTGATTTAGCCAGTATTTGCATAGGAGCTTTTTTACTTGCTGAAACCGGATTACTTAAAGGTAAAAAAGTGACAACAAATTTAAGGTTTGCTGATATGTTTCGACAAAAATATCCGGAAGTACAGGTAGAGGACGATAAAATTATTGTTGATCAGGGCAATATTTATACCTGTGGTGGGGCTTTTGTTTTTACCACTTTTATGATATACCTTATTGAAAAATTTTTTGGACATGAGGAAGCTATCACGGTGTCGAAAATCTTAATGATCAATACCCATCAGCAACCCCAGCATACATTCTCGGTTTTTCAGCTTCAACGGACTCACTCCGATGAAAAGATTATGGAAGCACAGATCTTTATTGAAAAAAATTATCAGCATACTTTATCAATCGAAAAATTAGCCAGAGAATACTACATGAGTATCCGGAATTTTATTCGCCGTTTTGAGGGGGCTACCAGTAATACACCTCTTGAATATTTGCAGCGTGTACGTATAGAAGCAGCAAAAAAGTTACTTGAAAACAGCAATGATAATATTGAGCAGATAGCGATGAAATGTGGTTATGATGACATTGGTTTTTTCAGAAAAATATTTAAAAGGCATGTTGCCATAAACCCAAAGGAATACCAGAAAAAATATGGAAAAACTGGGTTAACGGTAAATACCTATAAATAATATTAGTGCAAAATAGAATTACCGCTCTAAGCAGGCCATAACTACATGATCCTATAAAAAAAAGTCGCTCTACTTTCGTAAAGCGGCTTTGTAGCCTTTAGTGGTATAATCTCGAACTTTTTTCTCAGAGACCTAAAACGATTAATTATTACTATTCGAAATCGGCATCCAGCACTACCCTGTAGTTTGCCTTACCAGATTCCAGGTGTTCAATGGCTTCATTGATTTTACTCATCGGAAAATGTTCTGTCATTGGCTTAATATGGTGCAGAGCTGCAAAACGAAGCATTTTGTCCAATACGCCCCTTGAACCTCCGGGTGAGGCGGATACTGCTTTCTGTGTTCCTAATAATGCGACTACGGAGACAGGTATCGGCTCGAATATGATACCCACGAAATGTAAACGGCCTTTCGGGGCAAGCATTTCAATGATTTTATCCCAGTCCAACGGCACGGCCACCGTAATAATGATCAGGTTAAATTTACCCTTTAACGATGCCCAGTCACCCGTGTTCCTGCTGGAAACCACATAATCAGCCCCAAGATTCACGATCTCATCGCGCTTCGATTCCGTTGAGGAGAACGCAGTAACCTCCGCGCCCCAGGCGTGGCAGAATTGGACGGACAGGTGACCTAATCCCCCTATACCGAAAACACCGATCTTGTCTGTTGGCCTCACCCCATATTCCATCAGCGGAGCAAAGACGGTAATACCAGCGCAAAATAATGGCCCGGCATCCGCACTATCCAAATCATCAGGAATCGGTACAGTCCAAATCCAATGGGCTTTCACCCGGTTGGCAAAACCACCGTGGTTTCCCCAAATTGTAGCTTTAACTTCATAACATAGATGTTGGTCTCCATCAAGGCATGGCGCACAATGCCCGCAACTTACGTTATTCCACCCGACACCAACTTTTTGGCCAATTTTTAGTCCTTTTTGCTTGGCTACTTCTCCCATAGCCACAACCTTTCCCGTGATCTCATGTCCCGGAACCAAAGGAAATGGGATAGTACCCCATTCGTTCTTAATAAAGGATAAGTCCGTATGGCATAACCCGCAATATTCAACCTCTATTTCCACCTCTTCAGTGGTTAAGGTAGCCATTTCGTAATTAAAGGGTTTTAGTTTGGCGCCTGGTTCAAGGGCCGCCCATGCTTTTACTGTTGACATAACGAATTTTTATTTGTTTATAGATAATTGTTTCAAACCTGCACACAAAAGTTATTCATTACTGTTCCGGGCATATTCATTTGTATAAAGCAGTATATAACATTTGGGCGCCTGCGTTATTTTGTTGGTTTATAGATTATTGAGTATAAATTTAAAAAAACATTGATACTTTATATCACAATTTAGCGATGAAAAAAAATGCTATATAAGGTTCGGGATGCGCTTCACCAGGTTTCCAAGTAACTCGCTGTCCGAAGTCTTCAGACTATCCATAACAAAAAAAGCCTCCAACTTTCGTTGAAGGCTTTGTAGCGATGAAAGATTCTTTGAACACCTGAATTCGATTTTAACGGTTTTAGAAAATCAACTATTAACCGTTATGAATAGTTTGTGGATTTTTCAGCTGATGCAATTTTCTGAAAACCGCGGTGTGTAAAAATAAGATGGTGGCGGGCGCAAAAGCGGGGAACCAAACAAACGGAAATACAGTCATTTCCCGGAGATTACCATTAGCACCGATAATAACCGCAATCACAAGCAGATCAATGACGTCAAGTATGCCGAAAATGTTCCAGGCATAAACAGCAGTTATTCGCCATGGATTTCCCCTTGAAACCATCTTTGCTACTGGCAATGCCAAAATTGCGGTAATGATATCTCCCAGGCCGGCCGAAAAAGCAAATTTTGCAGGCAGAAGGTGATAGCAATAAAGAATAATAAAAAATACGCCAACAACCCGGAATACATGTACGGCGATTAGCGATTCGAGTGTAATTGACCGTAGTAATGTCTTAAATAATCCAGTATTGCCAATAAATCCAAATAAGATGACCATTAACGGCATACCAGCCCAAACCATTACTTTAGGCGGTAAGGAATTGACGTCAAACACACCTTTTAAGGCGAACACCGAAACATAAACGAGATAAACAAAGTAAAAGTCAAAAATACCGATCTGAATATTTCTTGATTTGCGCGGCGTCATGCCAGCGTCGAGCGCTGCCTGTTTTGCCGGTTTGGTAATGAAAGCGATTGAATAAAGAAAACTTGCAATAAATAATATGACGGCCCAGAGAGGCATGCCTGATACGTGATTTGCCATTTGATATATTGTTTTAATTAATAAGACAAAGGAAAATCAAATGCCTCAGCTTACACTTAGCATATGGCAAGAAATCAGCAGTAGGCTATTTTTTCGTAAACTCCTTTCTTATTCTACTTAACGAAGTGTCGGTAATACCAAGGTAGGAGGCGATATACTTTAAAGGCACGTTTTGAGAGATTTCCGGACTCGAATTGATTAAATCGTTGTATCGCTGTTCCGCCGTTTCCTGCAACATCGACAACATTCTTTCCTTCAACGTGCTATAGTTATTCACTATGTTCAGCCGTCCAAATTCACGAAACTCCGGGATGGTATGGAAACTTGCCTGCATATCATCGTAAGTTATATACCAGGTTTCACAATCGGTGATTGTTTGGATATATTCTTTTGCAGGACTTCTCTTGAAGAATGAGAGCAAGTCGCTCGTAAAAGTATCTTTTGAATAAAACGCAGTTGTTACCTCATTGCCTTCGAGGTCATACGTATAGGATCTGATAACGCCCTTCTCAATAAAATGAGATTCGCTGCAAACTTTGCCTGCCTCCAAAATATACTCATTTCTTTCAATTTGCATCGGCTTAAACTTGGCCACCACCTGCTCTGCCCTGGCCGGGCTCATTGGCAATACCTGTTGAATAAACTGAATTAAACTATCTTTATTCATCGTTTGCTTTGTGTGAACTCCTCTTTTACAAGTTAAAAGTAATAAACTCTGCCGAAAAATCCGGGTATCTTACCACTTTTGGCCTTCATTAACAGCATAAAACCGACACTGTGCGTCTTTAAATATGCTTGATAATCTGCATAAATCTTCCAAGTTATTTCATTGTCTTGTTTGCTAACACGGTCCTCAAGTCCACGCTCCCTTCTTTTTCCTTCACTAACAAAAAGCAGCTTAATTTATAGTATTTCTACATATCCGTTCGTTCCATTCACCCGGATCCGTTGTCCGTCTTTGATCAGTTTGGTAGCATTCTCCACTCCAACAACTGCCGGCAAGCCATATTCACGTGCTATAACTGCTCCATGGGTCATCAATCCACCAACTTCAGTTACCAGGCCTTTTATGGATACAAACAGCGGGGTCCAGCTGGGGTCGGTAAATGAGGTTACTAATATATCTCCATCTTCCAGATCAGCATCTTCCATGTTTAAGATTACACGTGCCCGTCCCTCTATCACTCCGGATGAAACAGCCAACCCTGCAATAGCCCCGGCCGGGAGATCATCGTGTTTATACTTACCTGTAACGATCTCACCATCAGACGTAATAACACGTGGCGGAGTTAGTTTTTCAAATAATTTGTGCTCGTCTTTTCGTTTGCTGATGAGCTGCTGATCCAATTTATTGGTGCGTACAACTTCGCGCAATTCTTCAAAAGTAAGATAATAGGTATCTTCTTTATCGCGAATAACGTTGGCTTGTATGAGTTGTTCGACTTCTTTCAGCAAAGCCTGCTTATAAACGAAGAAGCGGTTAACTATACCGTATTTTGGATATTCACGATAACCGACGAAATTCCGGATCAGGTCGATCATTGTTTTTGTTTCTTTTGCTTTTTGTTCACCATCCCGTAATTGCTTCAATCGATCCAACAACGTTTGTTCTTTCTTCAGAGCCTCCTGTCGCCCCTGTTCAAATTTTCGCTTGCCGGCCCCAGGTTCAAAGTTTTTGATGTTACCAAGAATCATATGGACAAGTATTAATGGTTTTTCACTCCAGCGGGTTTTCGTAATATCGATCTCACCGGCACATCGCATGCCGTATTTGTGGAGATAAGCATAAATAGCGTCGCGGGTTTCCTGTCCACCATCAAACTTAACCAGTTCATCCAAAAAGTTATCATCTTTTACCTGTTGTAAATACTCAATTACTTTTGGATAAGGGCGAATCACATCTGCCACATCCAATAGTTCCAGGCCCATCTCCGAAGTGACATTGTTGGGGGCAGATTGAGAAAGTATGTCTGCTACGTTTTTTTCACCTAACCATTCGTTCATCTTTTCATTGATCCACGCTGAAGCATTCATTGCAGCCATGATCACACCCATATGTTGTGCATGAAATATCATATTCTTTGATTGCTGGATGTCGTCCAGAATAAAATCAAACAGATCTGGTCCCGATTTCGTTTGGATGCTTTGTTTTAGCGCTTCTACCGATGTCTCACTATCCTTAATAAGATCAGAAACGATTGCCGGGTCGTTTCCCACTTGCGCCAAAATATCTGCGGACGACATACCCTTATTGCTTTTAACAAGCACCGGTCCTTTTTCATCATTTGGCAACGACTTTATAAAACCTCCCCGCTCTACTATGGTCAGCAATGCGTCTTTTATGAGCGGATCATGTTGTCCCATGGCCTCTAATAAATTTTCTCTGCCGGCAGGTGTAGCCAGGCTATCCGCAACATCAACAAACAACCTTCCGCCAGCCTTATACATGGGCCTACCGGCTCTTAACTGCCATAAAGACAATCCCAGCGGTTTCATGGGGTCAGTCATCATTTGCTGGTGGCCAACAGATATATAAACATGATTCTCCTGATCATTCGCTTCGGGGATCGGGTATAAAGTAGTGATGGGCCGGCTCTGTACAATATAAAACGTATCATCTGCCAAACACCATTCGATGTCCTGAGGGCTGCCGAAATGTTCTTCGATCTTTCTCCCTATGCGTTCCAGCTGTAAGATCTGCTCCTCCGTAAGCGCCTGCCTGTTCTGCTGTTCCGACTCAATCTCCTGTTCCTTCGTACCGCCATCTTGTAAGGCATAAATAGCCAGTTTCTTGGTGGATATCTTTTTATCGATAACCTTACCGTTACACACTTTATAGTTATCAGCATTCACCAGGCCAGATACCATAGCCTCACCAAGTCCGAAGCTGGCATCAATGGATAATACTTTCCTGTTACCCGTTATAGGATCGGAAGTAAATAAAATTCCTGCCACCTGCGGGAACACCATCTTTTGAACAACCACAGACAGGTGCACTTTACGATGGTCGAAGCCGTTTTGAAGGCGGTAAATTACCGCTCTATCGGTAAATAACGATGCCCAACACTTGCTGATATGCTTTAGGATGGCCTCTTTTCCAATAATGTTCAAATAGGTATCCTGTTGGCCTGCAAAGGATGCTGCCGGCAGGTCTTCCGCCGTGGCACTGGAGCGCACAGCAAAGGCATCTTTTTCATCGAATTTGGTGAGATAACCCGCAATCTCTTCTGCTATATCTTCAGAAATGAGGGTTCTTTCTATAGCCATACGGATCTTTGCGCTGATCTCGCTGATACTTTCCCGCTCTTCTGCCTTAAAATACGTTAATTCATCCAGCAAGCTGTTAAGCTCCTGGTTATCTTCGGTTATTTTTTTATAGGCTTCAGTGGTAACACAAAAACCCTCCGGTACCCGTATCCCCTTGATTCCGGATAGTTCGCCCAGATTAGCGCCTTTGCCTCCTGCAACCATAAACTTTGATCTGTCGATTTCCTGAAAACCAAGTATATGGGTCTTCATATTTTCTTCTGCTTTTTTGTTTTCCGGTATCATAATGATGGCTTTTTTAGAGATTGCAAAACCAAAAATATAAGGTATGATGTATTAAAATAACGTTTTTCAACTATATTTTTTTTCGCGCAATAAGGTGAAAATATGAACGTTATCCTTACAACAAGAGTAGTTGAGAGGGCACTTTATGTGCTATTTTTTAAGTGGAATTTTATAGCTACTCCGACCGAAGACTCTTGACCGGGTTGGCCAGCGCGGCCTTAACCGACTGGAAACTCACCGTTATGAGTGCAATCAAAATAGCGCCGAGCCCGGCTGCCGCAAATATCCACCAGCTAATACTTGTCCTATATGCAAAGCCTTGAAGCCATAGGCTCACTCCCCACCAAGCAATCGGAAAAGAAATAAGGGCAGCGATACCGATTAACTTCAAAAAATCATTGGAAAGCATCATTATTAAGTTAGTTATACTGGCACCGAGCACCTTTCGAATGCCAATTTCCTTTATGCGTTGTTCTGCAGCGTAGGTAACTAAACCAAATAGGCCAAGACATGCGATCAGTATTGAAAAAAAAGAAAATGAAATAAATATTCTTCCAATATTTTGCTCAGACTGATAGAGATGATTAAATTCTTCATCCATGAAGGAATAAGAAAATGGCTGGCCGGCCATATTTGCGTATTTTGTATGATATAACGTTCTTATTTCAGAAATAAGCGTTGACAGGTTTTTAGTTTCGACCCGAAAAGCCATAGCCCCGTTATCTAATGCATTTCTAAATACCAGGGGGGATATTTTACTATGTAATGAGCCCGCATTAAAATCCTTTACTACACCAATAATATGGAAAGGAACTCCACCCGGTCCATAAATAAACTTATTTACCGGTTGTTGGTACCCAAGCATTTTTGCAGCCGTTTCATTGACAATAACAGCTGAGGAATCTGTTAACATCTGTTTGGAAAAGTTTCTGCCATCAGCCATTTGCATCCCTAATGTCGGGATATAGTCCTCATCAACAGACCAAGTGGCCAATGCCATGGTCTGGTCTTTACTTAAAGACGCATCCTTTCCGTAAACTTGGGTGTAATTATTAATAGATGTAGGAAGACAAGACGTCATTGTACCTGATCTAATACCCGTCATTTTTATCACATCGTTTAAAAAAGATTTTGCATGCGGGAATAATGCGCTTGTGTTTTTTAATATCAAAACCTGATCGCGGTTATAGCCTAACTTTTTATTGCTAATATATTTTAATTGTTTGTATATGACGAGCGTACCAACAATTAGAATTATTACGGTTGCAAACTGAAAAACAACCAAACCGTTACGAAGCATACTGCCTTTAAACCCAACCGCCAGTTTAMCCTTTAACACTTTTATAGGTTGAAAGGCGGACAAGAAAAATGCGGGATATAAGCCAGCAATAACACCAATCACTAATGTAATTGTTATTAGTACAGGTATAAACCATATATTAGTAAGCCAGCTAAAAGTGATTTGCTTGCCATATAAATCATTAAAATATGGAAGCAGCAAAATAGCGATAACAAAAGCAATAGCTACTGCAAAGCAACTTGTTATGATTGATTCAATTAAAAACTGTCGAATTAATTGGGCTTTGTTAGATCCAAGAACCTTTCTAACCCCTACTTCTCTTGCACGGCCAGCAGACCGGGCTGTTGAAAGGTTCATGAAATTTATACAAGCGATCAATAATATAAAAATGGCAATTACAGTAAATATATAAACGTATTCCGCATTGCCAGATGGTTCCTGTTCATCCGTTAATGTGGAGTATAAATGAATTTTTGTCAGGGGAATAGTCACAAACCTAAAATGACCGCTGTTTTTTTCAATATCCGACAATGAACTATGAAGATCTCTCAACAAAATAGGTTCCGCATGTTTCTTTGTGGCTTCTTTGAGGTAATTGTCTAATTCGTTTTGAGTGACACCAGGTCGTGCCAACACGTAAGTAATGTAACTTATATTACTCCAATCAGGGAAATTTCTATCGGGTAATTCATTTATTGATTTAATAAAATCAAAATGCAAATGGGACTGTACTGGTGTATTTTCTATTACCCCAGTGATTTTATAGTCAGTTGCATTATCCAAATGCATAGTTTTACCTATTACATCTGTACGGTTAAAATATTTTCTCGCAATATTCTCTGAAATTACCAATGAATGACTCTGTGATAAAGCACTTTTAGCATCTCCCGCAATCATAGGTACTGTAAACACATCAAATAATGCATTATCTGCATAAAAACAATTATCCTCGCTTAAGGTCTCATTCCCCTTTTTAACTAAAATTCTCCCATTACTTTTAATGCGGACCGCATTTTCAATTTGTGGGTACTCGTTAACCAATATGGAAGCCATCGAAGGGGGGGTCTCGCGGGCATTAAATTGAGTTCCGTTCACTTTGAAGTCAGCATTAACACGGAAAATTCTGTCTGCCTTTAAATTAAACTTATCATAGCTTAATTCATCAATTACAAATAGTGAAATAAGGAAACAGATCGCCAAACCCAATGCTAATCCGATTATGTTTATAGCAGAAAAGGCCTTGTTCCTCCAAATGTTCCTTAAAGCAACTTTTAAATAATTTCTAAACATATAATTGCGGTTTAATTTTTCATAAGCCCAATTTGGCGGGCTTTCTGAACGCAATATTACCAGCCTTGTTGGTGACCGGGGTGCCAACTTATCAATTGGCACCTCTTTTTTCAAGCCGTTTTTATATTCCACCGGGGTTTTGCCGGTCATCTCTTTGAAAACCCGGTTGAAAGTCGTTTTGGAATTAAACCCCGATTCATAGGCGATACCCAGCAGCGTGAGCCGGTCGTAAGCCGGGTCCTGCATTTTCCCGACAACTTCACGCACACGAAATTCATTTATAAAATCGCTGAAGTTCTTATCCAGTCCCAGGTTAATGATCCGGGATAAGTCATGCGGATGGATTACCAGTTTAACCGCCAATGTGGTCAGCGTCAGTTCGGCGTCTTCGTAGAGCCGATTTGCAGCCACGGCTTCCTTTAGCCTCCGGCTTTTCTCCTTAGCATCTGATCTATCAGTTATTGGCATTGCCAGCTGGACACTACTATCCGGTTTCAGTATTGCGTCCGCGGCCATTCCAATCAGCACCAGGGCAACAGCCAAATAGAAAATATCGCTAAACAGCGATAACACGCAAAACGAACCAAGCAGGAGCAGCGCCCTATTCAGCCGCCTGAAAGCAAAACGGGGCCTGTCCATCAGCATCGGCCGCAAGCGGCTATAGAAATCCTGTATCAGCCGGTGCGACAGGTACAAATAGATCATGACCGAAATTAAAATCAGCCAGTCCGGCATCCAATACCCTACCAGCAAAGGGCAAAAATGCAGCATATCTTTCCGGCGGAAATGCCGATGCGGGTTTGTTAGCTGTCGCACATAAAAGTACAACAGCGGCCCCAGCGCAGGTAAAAAAATCAGTGAAAGCCCGCCAGTCTTCAGTGCCACTATGGCTAAGGCTGCACTTAAAAACAGGTTGGCTGTTTGGCCTTCCCTTTTTGCTAACGCTAAAAGCAGCGCAAGTGTAAGCCCCGAGAACAGGGTTCCCATGGAGGCCAGGTCATACAGGTTAATATGGAGTATATAGGGATTCAAGTAATTTAGATAACCCAAAGGCTGTTCCAAATTTACAACATATTGGCATATAGAAAATTATACGGCGATTGAAATATTTGCTGTTACGGAAGCGAACATTGGACATTCGGTTTTGAATTGCACATAAGGCCATTGGCTTCCCCAGCCTTGTTGGCGTTGTCGCAAATAAGCAGATTAAAACAGAAAAGCCTCCAACTTTCGCTGGAGGCTTTGTAGCCCGTAGGGGAAAGATATCGAACCGCTTTCTTGATGATTTAAAAAGCTCAGCAAGTTGAGGAATGGCTTGGGCTAAAGTCTGTACATTTTACCTAAAACTATTTCTTATTCTGGAAAATATTGACCCTCTTATTGTTTTTGATTGTTTTGTTTCTATCCGTGCATTTAGGTTTTTATTATTTTTAAGCAATTGCAAAAGCCAATTAAGTGTTCTCTGCGCAGTCCACACTTTGTCATCTTCAATAAATTTTCGGTCATATTTGTGCGGCAAGTGCCATATTAAGGTTACCCTATCACGTTCAAACACCGGTGATAGTGTAAAGACGATAATTGGGTCATCAGAATTAACGGCAATTAAGCAGTTGGAGTTTGAACTAAAATAGAACGAATTATTATTTGAGCTATCATGATCATTTTGAGCAGCGTAAGAAATTATGAAGTCCCATTCTACAGATGTTATTGTCGTCATTTTATAGCATTCTCTCGATTGGTACAATTCAAGGTTACCAATACCCATAAACGTTTTAAACCGTGGTGAAAATTCCACATATACTCTTAAAAAATCCTTCAGAATGGTTACTAATTGATTGTATGCTTCTTTTTTTAAGTGAAGCGAACTTGTGCCAATTATTACAAATGCTGTTTCGCTTTTCTCATTATAATAATGTAATAATACTTCTTCTAGAGTATATTCTTTGCTCCGCTCAATTAAATGCACAATCTGGTCATGATTTAATGTGATCATGTTACTGACCTCATAAAACTCAATTGCACAACTGCCCAACTCAATAAATTTCGATGGCAAAAGAGCATTTAGAACAATCAATGTATCAGAGTTGAAATACGATGGATTGAATGTCGGTTCGTTATGGTCAACAATTGAATAGCTTTTCCCAAATTGTACTTTCTCCTTCAGTTTACGATTTTTGATTGCTTTTTTACATTCGTCTTCAATTTTTGCTTTTTTTTCCTTGGCATAAGCTAAGTAAAATCTTTCAGAAGATTCATTAAAGGCGGAATGTGATTTCTGCCGGTTTAGTAACTTAGAAGTTGGCAATAAATTGGCTAATGAATTCAGGTTAAAATCAGTGCCTAAATCATATTTAGAAATTTTTTCCTGGAGTAATATTTTGTCTGTCGATTTTGGGATAATATGATCTATCTCCAAGTCCTCAAAATTCTCTATCCTATCACCACTATATGCATCTCTTTTCCCATGAGCCACCCATATGGCATATCTTAATTCACTTCTTAGCATCTTAATAGATTTAATCTTATAGAAGTATAAATATATAAAATAAAAAAAGCCGCTCACTTTCGTAAAGCGGCTTAGTAGCCCGTACGGGAAAGATATCGAACCGTTTTCTTGCTGATTTAAAACGTTTAGCGTCTTAATGCTCGTCCTATTCGCTAATGAGAGCAGGACAAATATTGAATCCGGGACCCGTGAATTACATCCCTTTTACAATCGCTAACGATTTTTCAACATGGTCAGTAGCTGAAATGTGATCAGTTTCTGATGAAAAGACAGCCGCAATTTTACCGTCTTTACCAATGACATAAGTAGTTCGTGGGATGAAACCGTGGTTAACCTCTATACCACGCACGTCTTTCATCCCAAGCTTTGGTGGTGTCATGACAAGGCCATAGGTTTTTGCAATTTTACCTCCGGCATCTGAGGCAACCGCGAACTTGCCTGCACAGTAATTCGGATCAGAAGAAAATGTATTCAGTCGCTTAATATCGTCTCCAGATACACCGATAATGGTAGCTCCTGCCGTTGTAAATTTATCTTTAAGTTCAGCAAAAGCATGTGCTTCTGCATCACAGCCACCGGTATAGGCAGAAGGGTAGAAATAAACCACAACAGGTCCTTTAGCAAGGGATTTTTTCAACGAAAAATTAAATTCACTGCCCCCCAGGCTGGCTTGAGCAGTAAATACTGGCGCTGCATCTCCTTTTGATAGCATCTTCGATTGGGCAAGGCCAGACAGGGTTGTTAGGAGCGAAAAGCTGAAAACTAAAAAAGACAGGCAATAATATTTTTTGATCATGGCTGATTGATTTAAACTTATAATGAGTGTTTATCAAAGCTACGATAGTCTACAGAATAAGGTTGTCTGTCATCAAAATATTACTGTGAATTGCAGCTGCACAGTAATAAAAAAGCCGCTCTACTTTCGTAAAGCGGCTTTGTAGCCCGTAGGGGAATCGAACCCCTGTTTCTAGAATGAAAATCTAACGTCCTAACCCCTAGACGAACGGGCCTTTTTTTATTTTGTTTCCCTTGTTTTGGGATTGCAAAGATATAGCTTTACCGATAAATTAAAAATAAATTTTAAAAAAAATATCTACGCCCTTAAACATGCGTTATTTTAGAGTTCTTTTAACAAAATCGTGCCTTCGTCATTGTAATTCTGGCCATGTTAAAGCTATCTTTATAAATAAATAAACATCTCCCTATGAAAGCAATTTGGAACGATCAGGTTATAGCCGAAAGTAATGATACCATAGTGGTTGAAAACAACCACTACTTCCCTTTGGAAAGCGTAAAGGCTGAATACCTGGAGAATACTGATACCCATACAACCTGCCCCTGGAAGGGCCTGGCCTCATATTATACGCTTAATGTTAACGGCAAACAAAACCCGGATGCGGCCTGGTATTATCCACAGCCTAAAGAAGCTGCAACCCATATAACCAATTATGTTGCCTTTTGGAAAGGTGTTAAAATAACTGAATAATATGAAAAAGTACGATGCCATTGTCATAGGTGCCGGCCAGGCTGGGGGGCCCTTAGCAAAAAAACTGGCCCACGCAGGTAAAAAAACCGTGCTCATTGAAAAACGGTTTTACGGGGGTACCTGTGTAAATGATGGTTGTACGCCTACCAAAACCTGGGTGGCATCGGCAAAGGCGGCGTATATGGCGGGTAAAAGCGCGGATCTGGGCGTACCTGTGAAAAAGTTTTCGGTTGATATGCCACAAATAAAAAAGCGTAAGGATGATATTGTGCTTAGGTCAAGAAATGGGGGCTTGCGTGCTGCCGAAAAAACAAAAAATCTTGACGTTTTATTTGGCGAAGCTACTTTTACAGGTGATAAAACAGTTTCGGTAAACCTCAATAATGGCAAAAAACAAACCCTGCAGGCCGATCTTATCTTTTTAAACCCCGGTGCCAAGCCCCTTATTCCCGAAATTGAAGGGATAAACGATATTGAATACCTTACTTCAACCACCATTCTTGATCTGGACTATGTTCCGGAACATTTATTGGTATTGGGAGGCAACTATATTGGTTTGGAGTTTGGGCAGATGTTTCGCAGGTTTGGTAGCAAGGTTACCATTCTGGAAAAGTCGGCAAGAATAGTAGCACATGAAGATGAGGATATCTCTGTTGAAATGCAAAAAATACTGGAGGCCGAATCGATAGTTATACATAACAATACACAGGCTATCCGATTTAAACAAAAAGCAGGCGGTAAAATAACGGCTACCATAGTAACAAATGGCGTGGAGCAAAAAATCAAGTGCAGCCACGTACTAATTGCGGTTGGCCGTACAGCCCAAACAGAAGCGCTCAATCTGCAAAACACAGGCGTTGTTACCGACGAAAAAGGGAACATTAAGGTAAACAATAAACTGGAAACTTCAGCTCCGGGTATTTATGGTCTGGGCGATGCTAATGGCGGTCCGGCATTTACCCACATCTCCTATAACGATTTTACCATAGTTTATCGCAACCTGGTTGAAAAACAGGATCTGAACATTAACGACAGACCAGTACCTTACTGCATGTTTACCGATCCGCAACTGGGCCGCATAGGCATCAGCGAAACGGAAGCTAAAAAACAAGGGCTTAATTATAAAGTTGCCAAACTGCCCATGAGCCACGTTGCCCGTGCCATTGAAACCGGCGATACCCGTGGTTTTATGAAGGCTGTAGTTGATGCAGAAACCAAAGAAATATTAGGGGTTACTGTTTTGGGCCCCGAAGGCGGCGAAATCATGACTGTATTGCAAATGGCCATGGAAGGCGGCATTACCTACGACAGGATACGCTATTGTGTATTTGCCCATCCACTTTATTCCGAATCATTGAATAACCTGTTTATGACCCTGGAAGATTAGTTTAGCGCTTATGATAAAGGTTGATGGTGTAAGCAAACATTTTGGCAAGGTTAATGCGGTAGACGACATCACGTTTGAGGTTCAGGATCAGGAAAACCTGATCCTGTTGGGTACCAGTGGTTGCGGCAAAACCACCACGTTAAAAATGATCAACCGGCTTATTGAACCAACCAGCGGCAACATTTTTATTAATGGTAAAAACATAGCCGATGAGCATCCTGAAACATTACGGCGCAGCATTGGCTATGTTTTGCAGAACAATGGCCTGTTTCCGCATTATACTGTAGCCGAAAACATAGCTATTGTACCGCAACTGCTAAATTGGGATAAAAAGAAGACAGAAAAACGCTTAGCCGAACTGATGGAAAAGCTGCACCTGTCTGCCGATTATCGTAACGTTTATCCTAATGAATTAAGCGGCGGGCAACAGCAGCGCGTTGGCCTGGCCAGAGCCCTGGTCTCTGATCCACCGGTTTTGTTGATGGATGAACCTTTTGGCGCATTAGACAATGTTACCCGGGCAAATATCCATAAAGAATTTAAAGCGCTTGATGAACTCAAAAGAAAAACCATTATCATGGTTACCCATGATGTACAGGAAGCCTTTGAACTGGGCGATCGTATATGCCTTATGGATAAGGGCAAGATCATTCAATCAGGCACCCCTGCCGATCTGTTGTTTAAACCAGCCAATAAGTTTATAAAAGATTTTTTAAAAGATCAGCGCCTGCAACTGGAGTTTAAAGCCATCAGGTTAACTGATCTTTGGGATCTGCTACCTGACGGGCATAAACAAATAAATGTATCAACATTACCCGCCAGTACAGATCTGTGGGCAACCCTTGAAACGTTCAGGTTTGCAGGTGCCGAAACTATCACCATCAGCAAAAATCAAAATGAAATAAAAACCATTGTTTTTGAGCAATTGATGTCGGCTTTTAATCAATACAAAAATAAACAAGCGCATGAATGAGCAGCAGCAAACCCTGTTTGAGTTTATGCAGCAGCAAGCTGATAAGCTTGCCGTACAAACCCTGCAGCATATAGGGCTAACCTTTATATCGCTTTTCATTGCCGTACTTATTGGGCTGCCTCTTGGAATTTTCATCGCCCGTAAAAGGCAACTATCAGGGTCGGTTTTAGGTATCGCGGGTATCCTGCAAACTATTCCGAGCATTGCCCTGCTGGGTTTTATGATACCGTTATTAGGCATCGGCGCCAAACCCGCTATTGTGGCTTTACTGTTGTATGCGTTGCTACCCATTATCCGTAATACTTACACAGGCATTACCGGGGTTGATGCATCGGTAAAAGAAGCGGCGGTGGCCATGGGCATGAGCAAGCGGCAAATACTGTTTAAGGTAGATCTACCCCTGGCCATGCCGGTTATTTTGGCCGGTATTCGTACCGCCACGGTTATTAATGTTGGCGTGGCAACACTGGCCTCGTATATTGCTGCAGGTGGCTTAGGTGAGTTTATTTTCGGCGGCATATCCCTTAACAATACCAATATGATACTGGCAGGGGCTATTCCGGCTGCATTATTAGCCATTATTTTCGATTTCCTATTATCAAGGGTGCAAAAGCTCAACTTTAAAAAAATAAAAGCAAGCACTTATGCATTACCCGTTCTATTGGTATTGCTATCATCCTTTTATTTTATTCCGACAGCCTATGGGGGAAAACTTACGGCTGGTTTTACTCCCGAATTTATGGGTAGGCAGGATGGCAATCTGGGCCTCGAGAGCAAATATGGTTTAAAGATCCATACCATTGTGATCAGCGACGCGGTGATGTACAAGGCCGCCTATGAAAAACAACTGGACGTGATCAGCGGCTACTCAACCGATGGGCGCTTAAAGGCTTATGGCCTGGTAGTTTTAAATGACGACAAGGGCATATTCCCGCCGTATTATGCCGCGCCTATTGCGCGTGAGGATGCGCTCAGAAAATTCCCCGACCTCGAAAAAACCTTAAATCTGCTATCTGGCAAAATAAATGATGCAGTTATGACCGATTTAAATTACCGGACTGACTATCTTCACCAAACCCCGGAGCGGGTGGCCAAGGATTTTTTAGTGGCTCATCAGCTCTGGAAGCCGTCACGCGAGGGCAATGATGGCGTAGTACGTATCGGCTCAAAAATATTTGGCGAGCAGTATATACTGGCCAACATGTACAGTATGTTAATAAAGGGTTATACCAATTATGATGTATCAACAAAAACAGGCCTTGGCGGTACCAAAATTTGCTTTGATGCTTTAACTAATGACCAAATAGATTTTTACCCCGAATACACTGGGACAGGCTTGCTGGCTATACTGCAGGCACCGCCCCAAATTATTACCGAGGTAACAAAAAACAAGGATAGCACTTACAATTATGTGCAACAGGAATTTAAAACAAAGTATCAGGTAAAATGGCTAAAGCCTATCGGCTTTAATAATGCCTATGCTTTAATGATGAGAAAACAGCAGGCAAAAAGTTTAAATATTAAAACAATTTCTAACCTCAAACGATATTTGAATAGTAAGTAGTTCAATGAATTTAGCCGATTGTTATAAAAAAGTGCGCCAGCGAACAGAGTATATTTGCAGCCCATTGCAAACAGAAGACTATGTGGTACAGCCCGTAGTTGATGTTAGTCCGCCTAAATGGCATATAGGGCACACTACCTGGTTTTTTGAAACTTTTATCCTGAAACCTTATTTTATGGGCTATCAGGAGTTTAATCTCAACTACAATTATGTATTTAACAGTTATTATGAAACCGTTGGCAACCGGATTATCCGTACAGACAGGGGTAATTTAAGCCGGCCAACTGTTAACGATATTTACCAGTACCGGGCCTATGTAGATGAGGCCATGGAAAAATTCCTGACTGCCGAACCCGCCGATGATGTTAAAGAACTTATTGTTTTGGGTTTTAATCACGAAGAGCAGCATCAGGAGCTATTATTAACCGATATCAAATATATTTTAGGCCATAACCCGCTATTCCCAGCTTATTCAACAACCTATGTATCGCCAAAGGTTGATGAAGTTGATCGTGCTGAATTTGTTAAGATGACCGAGAGGGTATATGATATAGGCTTCACTGGCGAAGGTTTTTGCTTTGATAATGAACTGAACCGCCATAAGGTTTATTTAAACGCTTACGAAATTAGCCCCAACCTGGTAACCAATGCCGAATACCTGGAGTTTATTAACAGCGGCGGTTATCACGATTTTCGCCACTGGCACGCTGAGGGATGGGATTGGGTTAAAACCAATAAAATTGAATCGCCGCTTTACTGGCATTTTATAGATGGTGAATGGTGCAACTATACCTTTCATGGCCTGGAGCCGGTTAATTTAAAAGATCCGGTTTGCCATATCAGTTATTTTGAGGCTTATGCTTACGCTGCATGGAAAGGCCTCAGGTTACCAACTGAATTTGAGTGGGAAGCTGCTGCAACCCAATTTAGCTGGGGCAAAAGCTGGGAGTGGACAGAAAGTTCATACTTACCATACCCAGGCTTTGCAAAAGCCCCTGGTGCCATTGGGGAGTATAATGGTAAATTTATGGTGAACCAGAAAGTATTACGTGGTGCGTCAGAGGCTACATCACCGGGACATAGCCGCATCACTTACCGTAATTTTTTTCAAACACATTTACGCTGGCAATTTACTGGCATAAGGCTTGCAAGGTAAATTGCTCAAAATAAGGAGATATGGACTCAACCTTAGTACAAACAGAACTGAACGACTCATTAAAAACAAAAACCGACTTGTTTTATAATGATGTGATAGCCGGGTTAAAATCAACGCCCAAGCGGTTAAATTCAAAGTATTTTTATGATGCCAATGGCGATAAGCTTTTTCAGGAGCTGATGAACAGTCCTGAATATTATCCAACCGATTGCGAACTGGAAATATTTTCAGAAAAAACCGCTGAGATAGGCGAGGCTATAATTGCTGATGGCGATGCCTTTGACCTGATAGAGTTAGGTGCCGGTGATGCCATGAAATCAACCTACCTGCTTAAATATCTGGTATCAAAAAAAGCCGATTTTACTTATTTGCCAATTGATATTTCTGAGAATGTAATATCGTACCTGAATATAACATTACCTGTTACGTTACCAGGCTTAAAAATTACAGGGCTTAACGGCGAGTATTTTGATATGCTGGAAAAGGCCGCGTCTATTTCGTCAAGACGTAAGGTGGTTTTATTTTTAGGTTCAAATATCGGTAATATGCCTATAAGTGATGCTATTGAGTTTTGCCGCGAGCTACGCAAGCACTTATCTCAAGGCGATATGGCGCTGATTGGCATGGATCTAAAAAAGGATCCCAAAGTTGTACTGGCCGCCTATAACGATAAAGAAGGTATCACTAAAAGATTTAATTTAAACCTTTTGGAGCGCATAAACCGCGAACTGAATGCTAATTTTGATGTTACAAAGTTTGACCATTACCCCACCTATGATCCCGAATCAGGTGCTTGTAAAAGCTACCTTATCAGCCTTGAAGATCAGCAGGTAACTATCAACGGTAAAGAAACTATTGCTTTTTTAAAAGACGAGTACATTTACATGGAAATATCTCAAAAATTCACCATCATGCAAACCGACCAAATAGCTATCAACACAGGCTTTGCCCCGGTAGGTCAATTTTTTGATACCAAAAAATGGTTCATTGATGCTATTTGGATAGCTGCATAATTGTCTGAACCAGGATTTTTAGGATTTAAGGATTGACATGATTTTCCTAAATAATAAAAGATCGCGGTAAAGCGTGGGAGAGCAGGCCGGTGCCCAATCTTAAATCAAAGCCCTTGATTCGTCAATTGACGGATCAAGGGCTTTTTTGTGTAATAAACTTTCCCGAAAGCGTTCATATGTACACCCGCGAACGCTGGTGAACACCAATTAACGCCTGATAATAAAGCGTTTACACATACAACATTATTGACAAAATACTGTCACCACTTTCGTCAGCGAAATCAATAACATCAAAAAAATAACGGTTCAGGCAAAAAAACTCAAAGCAATTTCGGGTTCAGCTCTGAATCAATTAAACCGCCAATGGGCTTACCCATTAACCATTTTTCGTGATCATTTTTTTGCCATTCATTTTTGTATGGGGTAATACGCGCACCATCGGCTACATAAATGATGGTCATTATCTCGCGCATTTTATCAGAGTTATTACCTGGCGCATTATGTATGGTAAAACCACGGTGCCAGGTGGCATCACCGGCTTTCATGGTTTTAGCCCGACTAATATCAAATTGTTTATCTCGTACATAATCATCAAATAACGTTTCTGACTCATCTGATATTTCATGATTAAACACAGCCCCGTTAACATATGATCCTGATGCAAAAGTTAGCATGCCCATCTCTACATCTATATCAACCAGGGGCATCCACATGGTAACCGTATTATTGGTATCAATTGGCCAATAGTATTGATCCTGGTGCCATGGGGTGGGGCCGCCACCCGGCTCCTTAAATAAAGCCTGATCGTGGTATATCCTTACATTTTCAACTCCCATTAAATCGGCCGCCATTTTTGCCAGGCGTTTGGCTATTACAAATTTTTTAGTATCCTTATCAACCTGCCATAAGTTCATGATCTGTAAAAAGGCTTTTCCATAAGTATCGCGTTCTTCCAGTTTACGTTTTTCGGTATTATACCTGTCGGCAGCGCCAACAATTACCGGTCTGTAAGCCGCTATCTCGTCTGCCGAAAGCACATTTTGAATCAAAGTATGCCCCTTTTTCCGGAACTCCTGAACGCGTTCATCCGGCAATTTTTTAAAATCATCCAACCCCGGTAAATAAGAAACCTGTGTATTCATAATTTTTTTAGTTTATTTCTCAAAGTAAGTTTATCTTTATGTTAAGAAAAATGAAACAAATGGCGTAATTGTGGGGTATTTTATCCTTAACTTACGCAAATTTAATTTTTACGCCAAAATATGCAATGATCAAGGCCTCTTACGAAGTTCTTCAACCCGCAAATAGTCAATCATTCCTGGTCAGGAAATTTGATAAACTGGCATTTGATGCCCCATATCATTTTCATGAAGAGTATGAGCTAACATGCGTTATAAAAGGTAGCGGCAAACGATATGTTGGCAGCCATATGGACGATTTTGTTTCGGGCGATCTGGTGCTGCTTGGCCCAAACCTGCCCCACTGCTGGAAACTGGAAGCAGGCGAAATACTCCCCGAAGAAGCCAGCGCCATTGTTATTCAATTTAACGACGCTTTTTTAGGGGATGATTTTTTCAACAAGTTTGAGTTACAACATATTAAAAAGCTTTTTCAAAAAAGCGGTAGCGGCATTTTGTTCCACTCAGATACCCAGGAAGATGTAAAAAATCTTTTATTAAACCTGATTGATGAAAAAAGCAATTTCAGGATCCTCATCAACCTGCTGGAGGTATTGCAGCGCATGGCCTCGTCAGACGAGTATATATTGCTTGATCAGCACCGGGTAATTGCTGAACGCTCCCTGGCCGAACGCGAACGTATAAATCCGGTATTGGCTTACCTGGTTGAAAATTTCAGAAAACAGGTATCGCTGGATGCGGCTGCAAGTATAGCCAACATGACCACCAATGCGTTTTGTAAATACTTTAAAAAGGTAACCCGCAAAACGTTTATGGAAACCATAATTGAATACCGGTTAAACTATGCCATACAGCAACTGGTACAAACCGATAAACCAATATCAGAAATAGCATTTGAAAGCGGCTTTGGCGATGTATCGCACTTTTACAAAATGTTTAAAACTAAAATGAACCTGAGTCCGCTCAATTACCGTAAAAGATTTATGCGTAACCTGCTATCCGGAGATAAAAAACAATCTGCCTGAGGAGCAATAGTGGCGTTCAGGAAACATTAATGATACCACGCTTTATAGCGTATATAACCAAACCCACCAGGTTTTTTGAACATGTTTTTTCAAACAAACGGGCCCGGTAACCCTCAACGGTACGCACACTCAGAAAAATCTTATCGGCTATTTCCTGGTTTGAACATTCCTGGCACACCAGCTTCAGTACTTCTATTTCACGCTCGTTAAGATCGGCTTTGTTATGGTTTATACTTTCGGCATGGTCATTAACCACCAATTGTTTAATAAGGGTTATGGACAGGTGTTCATTAAAATAAAACCCTTTATGATAAACGGTTGATATAGCTTCAATGATTTCCTCGGGTTCGGCATTTTTAAGTAAATAGCCCGATGCCCCGGCCTTCATCATATCAACAATATACTTATCCTCATTAAACATGGATAGTGCCAGTATTTTAATGTCCCTGTAATGCTGGTGCACATAGGTGGCTGTTTGAATGCCGTCCATCTCCGGCATTTTTATATCCATTAATAACACATCAGGAGTTTTGGTGGCCAGCAGCCCCATCAGCTCTTTGCCATTTGATGCTTCAAGTACCAGGTCAAAATCCTCACAATCTTCTAACGTCGCCTTTAACCCGTTCCTGAAAATTTTATGATCGTCTATGATGCCTAATTTAATTGTACCCATTGTATAACAAATAGTTGGCTAAATATAGTTTAAAGATACAAACTATGCTATTTTTAATTTTATGGTTGTTAGCGTGCCGCTCAGGGGCTTGCTGTAAATGTTAATTTCGCCATTTATAAGCTGCACACGGCTCTCCAGGTTTTTAATACCAAAGCCCTGTTTAACCTCGTCAAGCTTAAAGCCCACACCATTATCCTTAAACTCCATGATCATATAACCAGCTTCCTTGCTTACCGACAGGTGAATAATAGTAGCTTCCGAATGTTTTATGGCGTTACCAAAAAGCTCCTGGGCTATACGGTAAAGTGCCAGCTCAATTTCGGTAGGAAACCGTTGGGGCGTAATATTTTTATCAAACTTTACCGTGATATGCGTGGACTGTTCAACTTTAGTACTCAGGGCTTCAAGCGCCACTAAAAAGCCATAATCGGTAAGTATAGGTGGCAAAACGTTGTGTATAATATTCCGTATTTCTTGTATACACTCATCAGTAAGTTTGCGGGTATCAACAAGCAGGGGCTGGGTAGTTTCGCTCACACAATTTTTATCGAGCCGGTGCAAATTAAGTTTTATGGTCGATAGTACCTGCCCAACACTGTCATGCAGATCTTCGGCAAGGCGTTTGCGTTCGCTCTCCTGTGTTTCAAAAACAGCGTTCATCAAATCGCTTTGCCGCCGATCATGCATAGCGCGTAATTCTACCTGACTTTTTATCATTTTACGCTGATAAATGATCACGAAGAAAAACAAACAAGTAATTAATACAACAACTACCAAAGTCCCGATAATTAATACCGGGATCAGGTTGTTTTCTGTGGTTTGCAAAGTAATCCTGTTGAGTATAGCAAGTTAGCAATTATGTTAGTTGAACTGTGTATCATATAAACATCTGACCGCACTTCTTTTGGAAGCTGAAATAAAAGCATAAAGAAAAAGATATTTACAGAAGAATAAAACAATACCCCCGCATTCATCCAAAACAGTCCTTGTTTTTCAATATACACAAATTCTTGCCGGTTAAGTAATTGATAAAAATATACCAATGACAAAACAATAAGAAAAATACTTAATGCAGTATTTGATACAGATGGATAGTCCCATATTTTAATTGCATTATACAAAATGATGAGTAAAGCTATTGCACTAAGCGCCAATGTTAATTTTTTTAAAACTGCTTTAAAAAACAGCTGATAATATATGGTAGAAAAAAATCCAAGGCTGATAACTAAATATAAGTGTACCATTGGCATGTCATTTTGAGTCCCATTGAGTGGGGCAAGCCAAAAGCTAACATCAAAAATAAAGGAAACCAATAAATAAGCAGTAAATATTTTTAACGTTTTATCAATTTGCCCATAATTAAACATTGCGGTAATTACCGGAATTACACCAGATATTATCGAAAGTATTTGTAATGTATAATTCACAGGCTTATTAACTTTACACTGTTGTACCCGACAAAACATTTGAAGGACATCCAGCAGCGCCTGGGCAAGGCATAGATTGATCTCCAACTACACTTTGCACGAGTTTGTATGTATGCACTTCTGATGAAACCGCGGCTTTATCGTTACCCCCTGGTAAAATATCCTCTCCAGTTTCAGTAACACCGGTTATTACAAAGCGTTGTTCTCCTTCGGCATTCGCAACAACTTTAATAAAGAAATTGCCAACAGCTACAAAAAACTTTTGCCATCCGCTCAGATGTTGGCTATTGGCATAATAAATACGGATGCCCAGGCAGCCGTCCTGTTGTAATATCCTGTTTAGTATTACCTGCCCAAAAAATTGGGAGATGGTAGCATCTTTAGAATGCCGGTTACGATGATTTGCTGTCCAGCTGGCCGCTTTTTCCAGTTCAATAGGGCCACCTTCTTCGCCTGTAATTACTCCTCTTTTTTGTTTTGTTTGTAATTCTGTTTCTTTTGTTTCCATGATTTAATTAATATAGGTTAGGGATTTAGTTCATAAAACTAACACTAATAAGCTATTATTTCAACAAGCCAACAAGCCACCCCAAACCCTATTTTTCTAAAATTAACCACATAACACTATCATAAACAGATAGTTACATATACACATGAATAACCTACCCTAATCATAATACGTAGTTTTACGTATCAAAAACTGTAGTACTACGCATACTAATATGAGCACTTATTATGCTAATATTAGTAAAATACGACATCCGATACACAATACTTGTTAACAGTTGTAAATAATTACCAATAAACATTTAACATGCCCTATATTGTTAATATTAAATTTATTATTATATTTATAATAAGTAATCCATTTAACCAAAACTTAATCACAAACCATGATCACAACAGCATCTATTTTCAAAATTGAACCTCAATGCATCGGAGCTTTTATCAGCCAGGATCGCTATCATGAACTTGCTCAAAACTTCAGGAACAGTTTTCCGGGCGAAGTTAACCGGGTAACACTTTCTAAATCAGCCCTAAAAACCGTACTTTATGATGCTACCGTATCGGGCATCAAGTTCATGAACGGCCTTGAAAACGCAAATGATCCGTCATCAAGGATGCTTGTTTTAATTCCGGGTAACTACACCGGCGGCGGAAGCCTTCCTAATTCTATCATTAAAACCGATGGCTTTTTGACTAATGAAGGAAATAATATTTCGTTAGAGAAAACCTGGCAGGTATTGTTTAATCATGTACTCAACTTTAAAAGGATGGATGTCGGCGCCAACTACACCAGAATTAACCGCGGATCGTTCATGGGCAGGGAAATTTTAACCGAACTGGTAAACCAAGCCGAAAGCGACAACCTTGTTTATCACTTTGGTTATGATGTTGAGAATAATTACCCATATAAGGCGCTTATACAATCGGGCATTAATGGATCTTTAATTGGTGATGATTCATATCCTTGTCCGGGTTCAGAAGGTTGCCCCAAAGGAACAATGGAAGAGATGTGCGCCCTTACCCGTATCACCACCAATCTTGCAGGAGGTGAGGCTGAAGGACAATTAAATGTTTTAAGAGCTTTTAGGGATAAACTATTGCAGGAAAAATTTAGCGGTGTGGAGATTGAGAAGTACTATACCATTTCGGCGTCGTTGCTGGAGGCTATTGATAAAGAACAAAACCAACAGGTTGTTTTTAAAGACCTGTATGATAAATACATCAAAACCTCGCTTAATTCGTTAACAAACAATGACGAAGAAACAGCTTATACCCTGTTTCAGGAAGCCCTTGAGCATCTTACTAAAACATATTTATACCAATAGCACTATTAACTGATCATATAAAAACCAAGGGGAGCCGCAGTATTGTGGCCCCCTTTTAAAACAATCGTAATATGTACGAAAACTCGTACACTATAAAAACGATCACCAGTATGGCGTGGAATGTCCTGTTGTTTACCTTCATGGCTATCATACACAACAAAAAGTGACTGATATTACGGATAGGGTATTCAATACCGTAATGATGCACATAGGCCTCGCCTTTTATCAAGGTATCTACCAGATCCAACAAATAGCTAAAACCCAATATACCGAACACCCATTTTCGGCGCGAGTAAAAGTAATCTTCATAATCTTTGTAATCCTTCAGGTCGTCGGGATACAACAGGGCACAAACACTATAGTATATAACAATGTAAATAATTACAAAAAGGTACTCTGCAAATAACCAGTGCTTAATATCGTGCAGGTTATACTCCCACCACCAAAAATGAAGCAGTAAAATAAACAGGTAAAATGACCACAGGGAATGTACCCAATAAGGTTTACTGCGGCCGGGATGTTGTATTTGCTTTGCGGCACCCCTTAACAAATGGGTTATGCTCAGGCCCAATATTATACCAATAACAGCTTTAATGTGGCTAAAAGTATCCATAGGTAAATGTTATGGAGGATAATAAAAACTAAAAATATAAATTTTTAATCAGCATTTTACTTCCATAAACCCTTACTATGCATATTGCACTAAAATATAGCCTCGGCAATGCGCCTTGTTGGACCAGCGTTGCTCATGGTATAAAAATGCAATACCGGTACGCCAAACTTTATAAGCTCTTTACATTGGTTTATCATCCACTCCACGCCCATGTCCCTTACATCTTTTTCAGATTTGCAGCCATTTATAGCATCGCACAAGTCTTCGGGCATGTCAATATGAAAGGTTTTGGAAAGGTTAACCAATTGCTTTGACGAAGTAACGGGCTTTAACCCTGGTATAATAGGTACCGTAATACCATTTGCCCTGCAGCAATTCACAAAGTCAAAGTATTTTTGATTGTCGAAAAACATCTGGGTAACAATAAAATCAGCACCCATATCTATCTTTTGCTTCAGGTATTTAAAGTCGGTTTTAAGGTTTGGCGCCTCAAAGTGTTTTTCAGGATAACCGGCAATACCAATACAGAAATCTGTTTTAAGGCTTGAGTCATTATGCTCATGCAGGTATATGCCGTTGTTCATATCTACCACCTGCTGCAGCAGATCGGTAGCGTAATTATGCCCATTGGGTGTAGGCACAAATGAGGCATCACCGCGCCTGGCATCACCACGCAACACCAACACATTCTCGATACCCAAAAACTGCAGATCAACCAGCCCATTCTCGGTTTCATCTTTGGTAAAACCTCCGCACAACAAATGCGGAACCGTATCAACCTTATACTTATTCATGATAGCCGCACAAATAGCAATAGTACCCGGGCGTTTACGATAGCTCAGTTTCTCCAGCAAACCATTGGAGTGCTCTTTATAAATATAATCCTCGCGCAGGGAGGTTACATCAATAAACGGCGGCTTAAACTCCATCAAAGGATCAATAGCATCATAAATACCCTGTATGCTCTGTCCCTTTAATGGCGGTATCAGTTCAAAAGAAAAAAGTGTTTTGCCGTTGGCGTTCTTAATGTGCTCGGTGATCTTCATTTTGGTTCGGGTTGCGTGGTTCGGGTTGCCAGAAGCGACCTTATTTCGCTAAGTTTGATTTATAATAATTGATCAGCCCTGATAGTAATTTTCTTACTTTTTCAAGTTGATTCAGTAATGTATCTAATAATTCTTTTTGTATAAAGTTAAGATCAAAAGAAAGATAAAATTGTGTTTCTAATTCATAAGCTGAACCTCTCGCTATATAGAAAAACTGTAAAGAATCCTTACCATGATTTCTTCCAGATCCTTCTGCGATGTTAGATGGAATAGATATGGCAGCGCGTTTGATTTGCGATTGTAAAGCAAATATTTCATCTTTTGGGAAATTAACTAAGCTTGTATAAACAAGCTTAACTAAAGCTCTTGCTTCTTTCCAAACATCTAAGTCTGTGTATACCATTCTTTCTTTTTTCCACGAACCTCGAAACAGGAGCCTCGCAACAAATTAATAATTAATATTAGGCCCTAACCATCTTTCTACATCTTCCAGCGGCATGTTTTTGCGGATAGCATAATCCTCTACCTGATCTTTACTGATCTTACCCAGACCAAAATACCTTGCTTGCGGGTGTGCGAAATAGAAACCACTTACTGATGCCGCTGGCGTCATGGCCAGGCTTTCGGTCAAATGCATATGGGCATTGTCTTCGGCCTTTAAAAGCTCAAACAGCGTGGTTTTCTCGGTATGGTCAGGACAAGCAGGATAGCCAGGTGCCGGACGGATACCCTGGTATTCTTCCTTGATCAATTCATCTGTATTCAGTTGCTCACCTTTTGAATACCCCCAGTGTTCCTTACGTACCAGTTCGTGCATTTTTTCGGCAAATGCCTCGGCCAGGCGGTCGGCAAGGGCTTTGGCCATAATGCTGTTATAGTCGTCATGGTCGCGCTCAAATTCTGCTACCATCTCGTCGCAACCAATACCGGTTGTTACAGCAAAACCTCCAAAGTAATCAGGCACACCACTTTCTTTTGGCGCGATAAAATCCGACAAGGCATAATACGGGTCACCCTTTACTTTTTCGCCTTGCTGGCGCAACGTATGAATGCGGGTTAGCATCTTCGTACGGCTTTCATCGGTATACAATTCAATATCATCGCCCACACTATTAGCCGGCCAAAAACCGATAACGCCATTTGCTTTTAACAGTTTTTTATCTACAATTTTCTTTAACAGTTCCTGCGCATCGTCAAATAACTTTTTGGCTTCGTCGCCTACAAACTTATCCGCAAATATTTTAGGGTAGCTGCCACGCAGTTCCCAGGTATGAAAGAACGGTGTCCAGTCAATGTAGGGAACCAGTTCTTCCAGCGGGTACGATTCAAATACTTTTGTACCGGTAAAAGCAGGTTTAGGTGCAATATCGCCATCCAAACTTATCTGGAATTTTGCTTTCCTTGCTTCTTCAATGGTCGCGAAACGTTTGTCTGATTTTTTATTTAAATGTGCTTCACGGGCTTTTGCATATTCATCTTTTATGCCCTGTATATAACCATCCCGATTGTCGCGGTTCATTAAACTGCTGCAAACCGTAACGCTGCGCGATGCATCAAGTACGTGGATGGCAGCACCCGAATAATGGGGTGCTACTTTTACCGCGGCATGTATACGTGATGTAGTGGCCCCGCCAATAATAAGCGGAATGGTAAATCCTTCGCGTTCCATTTCTTTGGCAAAATGCACCATCTCATCAAGCGACGGCGTGATCAATCCGCTTAAGCCTATAATATCCACATTTTGTTTTTTGGCTTCTTCAATAATGCGCTGGGCAGGTACCATCACACCCAGATCTATCACTTCAAAATTATTACAGGCCAGTACTACACCTACTATATTTTTACCAATATCATGCACATCACCTTTAACGGTGGCCATTAATATTTTACCGGCATTGGCCCTGCTTCCACTGGAGTCTTCGCCGGCATCAATAACCCTTTGTTTTTCCAACTCAATAAACGGCAACAGATAGGCCACCGCCTTTTTCATTACCCGGGCCGATTTTACCACCTGCGGCAAAAACATTTTACCCGCGCCAAAAAGATCGCCCACGATGTTCATACCATCCATCAGCGGCCCCTCAATCACTTCCAACGGTTTGCTATAGGCTAAACGCGCTTCTTCCACATCATCATCAAGATATTCAATAATACCTTTTACCAGGGCATGTGATAATCTTTCCTGCACTGTTCCTTTGCGCCATTCCTCATCACGCACTATTTCTTTGCCTTTACTTTTGATGGTATCGGCATATTCAACCAGGCGTTCGGTAGCGTCATCGCGGCGATTAAGCAGTACGTCTTCTACCAGTTCAAGCAAGGTTTTGTCAATCTGTTCATATACTTCCAGCATACCGGCATTTACAATACCCATATCCATACCTGCGCCAATGGCGTGGTATAAAAAGGCAGAGTGCATGGCTTCGCGTACCACGTTGTTCCCTCTAAAGGAGAACGAAATATTACTTACCCCACCGCTTACTTTGGCATGTGGCAGGTTTTGTTTTATCCAGCGGGTTGCTTCAATAAAATCAACCGCGTAGTTGTTATGTTCTTCAAGTCCGGTGGCTACTGTTAAAATATTAGGGTCGAAAATGATATCCTGCGGCGGAAAACCAACCTCATTAACCAAAATATCATACGAGCGTTGGCAGATTTCCTTACGGCGTTCCAATGAGTCGGCCTGCCCGGTTTCGTCAAAGGCCATTACTACGGTGGCAGCGCCGTAGCTTAATATTTTACGGGCGTACTCTTTAAATTTATCTTCGCCTTCTTTTAGGGAGATGGAGTTCACAATTCCCTTACCCTGTATACACTTTAAACCAGCCTCAATCACCGTCCATTTTGATGAATCGATCATGATAGGAAGTTTGGCAATATCGGGTTCAGAAGCTACCAGGTTCAGGAACTTTACCATCACCGCTTCCGAATCGATCATCCCTTCGTCCATGTTGATATCAATCACCTGGGCACCACCTTCTACCTGCTGCAGGGCAACGGCTAACGCGGCTTCGTAATCTTCGGCCAATATCAGCTTGGAGAATTTTGGTGATCCCGTAATGTTGGTACGCTCGCCCACATTCACAAAAATGCTTTCAGGTTTAATAGTAACCGCTTCCAGGCCGCTCAGGCGCAGATCAGGTTCAATTTCGGGCAATAGTCTTGGAGGATATTTGGCTGCTTTTTCGGCAATACATTTAATATGCTCAGGTGTAGTGCCGCAACAACCACCAACAATGTTAACCAGGCCAGCTTTTATAAAATCATCAACCTGGTGCGCGGTTTCATGCGCGGTTTCGTCGTACTGCCCAAACTCATTTGGCAAACCCGCGTTTGGATAGGCCGATATAAATACATTGGCCTTTTCAGAAAGTTCGGCCAGGTGAGGCCGCATTTCTTTGGCTCCCAGGGCACAGTTTAAACCTACCGAAAGCAGATTTGCATGACGGACAGAATTCCAGAAGGCCTCAACAGTTTGCCCGGATAGGGTACGTCCTGAAGCATCAGTAATAGTACCCGATATCATGATAGGCAAATGCTTGCCGGTTTCATTGGCGTAACGATTGATCGCAAACAATGCTGCTTTGGCGTTCAATGTATCAAATATGGTCTCAACCAATAACATGTCTGATCCGCCATCAACCAAACCACGAACCTGATCATAATAAGCCTCGGCCAGGTCATCAAATGTTACAGCACGGTAACCCGGGTCATTAACATCGGGCGATAAAGATGCTGTACGATTTGTTGGACCAACCGCGCCGGCCACAAAGCGTGGCTTGTTGGGTGTTTTTTTATTGTATTCGTCGGCCACTTCGCGGGCCAGGCGCGCGCCCTCAAAGCTCAGTTCGTAGGCTAATTCCTCCAGCTTATAATCGGCAAGGGAAATTACCTGGGTGCTAAAAGTATTGGTTTCAATAATATCAGCACCGGCATCCAAATATTCTGTATGTATGGCCTTAATAATATCAGGGCGTGTGATGTTCAGCAGGTCGTTATTTCCCTGCAGATCGGAGTGGTGATCTTTAAAACGCTCCCCACGAAAATCCCGTTCGGTTAATTGGTACCGTTGTATCATGGTACCCATTGCCCCGTCAATTACCAGTATGCGTTTCTCTAATTCTTTTCTAATATCCATTTTATCGGTTGCCTGTTTTCGGTGGCGTGTGGCGTGCGACTTGTAGTTGGGTGAATTACAAAATATGCAAATCACTGGCAACAGAAGCCTGGCAACACGTAACTAAAAAAATACAGCTTACATCGAAAAGTCGGGTGTTATATTGACTTTCGCTTATCTTTCCCAACACTTTGTAGTGATTGAGTAGAATGTAGCACCTTGTGAAGCACAGGTTGCTAAGACATCGCAGGGTCTAATCCCTCCGTCTTTCTCCATAAGCAATGCAAAGGTGCATAATAAAGCTTTAATATGCAATAGTTACACCCTTTACAATATGTGTACATTAAGTAAAATTATGTAAACAAAAAAAGCTGCCTTTGAGGGCAGCTTTTAATAATAGTTTTTATTCGTATTATCTTCTTCTGCCAAATAAGCGCAGTATCATCAGAAAAAGATTGATAAAATCAAGGTAAAGCGTTAAGCCACCCATAAGCGCCATTTTTTTAGCCGTGGCATCGCCATATTCTAAACCGGCACCAATGCGTTTAAGTTTTTGTACATCATAAGCGGTTAAACCCACGAATACAGCAATACCAATATAGCTGATGATATAATCTAACTGGCTGCTGCGCATAAACATATTAACAACCGATGCTATGATAATGCCGAACAGGCCCATCATCATGATAGAACCAAATTTGGTAAGATCAGTTTTTGTAGTATAACCTGCAACGGCCATGATACCAAAAACGGCTGAGGTAGTTATAAACACGCCTAAAACCGAGCCTGCGGTAAAAACCAAAAGTATGTAGCTTAAACTCACACCCATTATTGCCGAAAACGCAACAAAGAGAAATGCTAATACACCGTACGATAGGCGATTAAAACCAAACGATATTATTAATACAAATGCAAGTGGGGCAAACATGGTTATAGTACCCAAGCCAGTATTACGACCTGTTTCCGGGTCTCTAAGCATATTAATTAATGTCTGGTCCTGCGAGAAGGCAAACGCACAAAAGGCAGAAAGACCAAGGGCAACAAACATCCACACAAACACATTGGCTATAAATCTGCGGGATGCATCAACCTCATTTAATTGTATTACGTTTTTATAAACGTATTCAGAATCTTTAATTTCCATTTTATTAAAATAAATTAATATACGAATTTACGAATAAAATGTGAATATAGCGTGAAGAGAAACAAGGGGTAGAATCAAAAAACAGGGCATGAGTAAACACGTACCGAACTAATTATTAATCAACACGTTTAAGGTTGCTTTTAACTTCCGGGTGTTGTAGCGGCAGGTCTTTTACAGCTTGTTCAACTTCGGTATGCCGCATGTACACGGCATACTCTGCCGGCTCAATGTGACTGCCTATGGCTTCGGCATAAACCTGCGTAAACTCCGCGCCTATGTACAGTATAGCCGCGGTATAATATATCCAAACTAAAATAACAATGATAGATCCTGCGGCCCCATACACAGATCCCTGAGCTGTATATTGAATATATAACCCTATGAGGTACTGGCCAAGCATAAACAACAACGCGGTAAAAAACGCGCCGGTACGTACATCTTTCCATTTGATCTTCACATCGGGCAAAAATTTAAATATAATGCCAAATAAAACGGTGATCACTACCAGTGTAATACCCAGGTTAACCGCTTTTAAAAGCAGGCCTGTTACCGCGGGCAAAAAGTGTTCTATTTTTTTACCTAATGCTTCAATAATAAGATTTACCAATAGGGATGCTAAAAGCAGAAAACCTAAACTAACAATCAGTGAAAATGACAGGAAACGGTTTTGGAGCAATTTTATCCAGCCACTTTTAGGTTTGGCCTTAACACGCCATATATGGTTTAATGAATCCTGTATCTCAATAAATATACTGCTTGCTCCTATTAATAAAGTTATAACGCCTATGGCAAAACCAAATCCACTTTTACCGCTAAGTTTTAGGCTTGCAACCGTGCTGTGTATTTGATTGGAGGCATCTACACCTACGTATACTGCTAATTGCTGGTATAATGTGTCGGTTTTAGCTAAAGGAATCAAACCTACTACAGCAATTAGCAAGAATAGCAGCGGAGCTATAGAAAAAATAGTGTAATAAGCCAATGACGCGCTTAGCTTTAACCCGTTATCGCTTGAAAATCCGCTAAACGTGGCTACCAGTATTTTCCACAAATGTTTAAGATACTCTTTACTAAATAATTTCATCCCCGGTTATTTATCAAAACAATGCTTAGCAATTTTAGTGCCTTTATACCTCGAACATGTGAATTAAAGCGCCGAAAACGGAATATCAAGCAGTTCATAATTAGCCCATCCATTAAAATCATAGTGCCACCACTCGGTGGTTAGTACGGTAAACCCGTGGGCCTGCATGATTGTTTTAAGCAATTCACGGTTATCCAATTGTGGTTTTGTAATAGCCTGATAATTTGCTGCTGCCTTTTTGCTAAAACTATCAAAGCCGGTGGGCATATCCAGTTCTTTACCGGTCTTTAGGTTGATAAGACTAAGGTCGATAGCGCAGCCACGATTATGTTTAGAGCCTTTTCTGGGGTCGGCAACAAAGTTGGTATCGCTCGCCATTTCGTAAAACTTAACCGTAACCGAGTAAGGACGATAGGCATCATAAATTTTAAGGCCAAGGCCCCGGGTTTTCAGATCGGCCTCCACCTGTTGTAAAGCTTTTACCACGGGTAAACGCGCATATGCTTTAGGCTGCTGATACATGCGCCGGTGCATAAAATTATTGGTGGTGGCATACCTGATATCCAAAACTATGGTTGGAATGTATTGCTTAATTTCAACCAGTTGCTTATCCGGATTGGTCTTTACCTGTCTTTTATAACGGGCAGTTCCACTTATTTTTGTACTGTCGATATATTTATAATGCTGCGCCTGAGCGCTGATCCCTGCAATAATAAACACTAATGCAATGAGGCAACGACGCATATTTACAACTTTTAGCGGTGCGATACAATAAGCAGATCAAGATCTTTACAGGGGATATAAAACCGCTCACCAATATGCTTATTGGTCAAATGTCCGTGGTAAATATACACCGCATTGCGCACGCCCGACTTTTGCCAGATCACATTCTTTATACCGCCCTGTTCGCCAATATCTAACAATATAGGGGTGAATATATTGGTGAGCGCATAAGTGGCGGTACGGGCCACGCGCGAGGCTATATTGGGCACACAATAATGAATTACATCATACTTGCGAAAAACCGGGTGCGTATGATTGGTAACTTCTGATGTTTCAAAACAACCGCCCTGGTCAATGCTTACATCTATAATTACCGAATCGCGTTTCATGCGGCTTACGGTGGCTTCTGAAATAATGCAGGAACTGCGACCATCTTCGGCACGTATGGCGCCTATAGCTACATCGCAGGTGGTTATGGCTTTTTCAAGCACAATGGGCTGTACAACCGAAGTGAATACCCGGCTGCCGATGTTGTTTTGCAAACGGCGAAGTTTATATATTGATGGATCAAAAACTTTTACTTCGGCACCTAATGATATGGCAGTGCGGGCGGCATATTCGCCAACAGTACCGGCGCCTAATATCACAATTTCTGTAGGGGGCACACCGGTAATACCACCCAGCATTAAACCCTTACCTTCAAATACATTACTTAAATACTCGGCCGCTATAAGTATAGATGTGGCACCCACTATCTCACTCATAGCCCTTACTACGCTAAGCGAATTACCCTCATCCCGTAAATGCTCAAAGCACAGCGCTGTGATTTTTTTATTCATCAGGGCATGAAGGCATTCGGCTTTCAGGGTTGATAGCTGCAGGGCCGATATCAATATCTGTCCGGGTTTCATCAGCTCAATTTCCTGCAGCATAGGGGGCGCTATTTTTATAATGATATCAGCCTCGTAAACCGATTTTGTATCATAAACAACGCGGGCGCCCTGATCGCTGTAATCCTTGTCAGAAAAATTGGCCGCCTGCCCGGCATTACTTTCTAAAATAACCGCGTGCCCGTTATTAACCAATAACGCTACTGATAACGGGGTTAACGGGATCCTGTTCTCCTGGAAGGATATCTCTTTAGGAATGCCGATGTATAGCTTATCTTTTTTGTTTTTAACCTCCAGCATTGACTCCTGAGGCTGCATCATTGCCTGCTTGGCAACGTCCGAAAACCCACTGTATATCCCTGAACTCATGATGTATTATTTTGTGGCTGATGAAGATAAGAAAAAAGGGCTTATCATTAAACTAAAAAATTTTCAATATTGATCTGTCGTGAACCATCACTCAAAGCCTTTATGCTGATGCTGGTATAATGCGGCGGCAGCAGGTCTGGTATCTTTTCGGGCCATTCAACAAAGCAATAAGCGCCCCCGTAAAAATATTCTTCATAACCCATGTCCAGGGCTTCTGTTTGGTCTTTAAGCCGATAAAAATCAAAGTGATAGATCTTATCTTTTGCAGCCTGATATTCATTCACAATGGCAAAGGTGGGGCTTGTAACAGCATCAGTTGTGCCCAAAAGCCTGCAGAGGGTTTTAATGAGTGTAGTTTTACCGGCCCCCATATCGCCGTAAAAAAGAAATATCCTGTTATTGGCCGCATGCTCAATGATGGCTTCAGCAGCGGCTGGTAATTCTGATATGGTTTGAACAGTTAGTAACACTTTTGTAATTAATTATTTTTTGTTTTGTCATCCTGAGGAACGAAGGATCTATTCGTGAGTTTTCCTGCACAGAATAGATGCTTCACTACGTTCAGCATGACAAAAATATTCTCCCTTCAAAAATAATCAAATACTTAACGGGATAAATCATTGGATCATCAAATATTATTGATAAGTGCCTTTAAAAACTTTTCGGGTACTTCAATGTGTGGTATGTGGCCGCAGTTATCAAACTCTATGAGCTTGCAGCCGGGAATTTTTTTAGCTGTTTCGGGGCCCAATATTTTATATTGTCCGTGTTTGGCCTTTTCCTCGTCGCTTAACAACGCCTTGCCCACAATGGTTTTATCTTCCTTACCAATAAATAATACGGTTGGCACTTTGATCAAGCTAAATTCATAACATACCGGTTGCTCATATATCATTTCGAAAGTAAGCGCGGCAACCTTGGCGTATCGTGGAAAATCAGCACTTTTATTTACTCCGGCACCTATCTTAACCAGATAGTCATATTCGGGTTTCCAGGAGGTAAAGTAGGAGGTTTGATAATATTTTTTTACGCTTTCATAGCTTGTTTTTAGTTCGGCTTTATAATCGTCTTCGGCACTTTGATAGGGGACAAAGGTTCGGTAATCTTCCAAACCTATGGGGTCTTCCAGCAGCAGTTTTTCAACCCGTTCAGGATACATCAGCGTAAAACGTGTAGCCAGCATACCGCCCATGGAGTGGCCCAGTATGGTTACTTTTTTAATGCCCAAAGTGTCGAGCAGGTTTTTATTAAAGCGAGCCAACAGGTGAAAGCTATAATGTATAAACGCTTTTGATGATTTGCCGAAACCAATCTGATCGGGTACAATCACACGGTAACCTTTTTCACTTAGGGCCCGGATAACGCTTGTCCAGTAATAACCACCAAAGTTTTTGCCATGAAATAATATTACGGCTTTGCCATTGGCATTGGCGGGTTTAATATCCATATAGGCCATGCGTACATCCTGGCCCTCAACTTTGATGGGTAAAAAGCTTACCGGATAAGGATATTTAACATTTTCGAGGGTGACAGATAGCGTATCTGATTGAGCATTGGCAGCAATTGATATGATCAGTATGGTAAATAGTAATATTATTTTTCGGTACATAAGTATTAATACAGGGATGAAGTATAAATGTTTATGCGGAATAAAAAATGACCTGCAAATGGGTTGATAGCAACCAAAAAAGTCCCGCTTTTTAAGGCGGGACTTTTACATTAGCATAGGTATATTAAGATTTCTTTCCGCTGTTGAAACCAAACGGCACAACCACTTTAAAGCTAATATTGCGGCCCATATTAAAAATACCCGGACGAACGCCATCAGGCACCGTTGGATTATCAAAATACTTAAGCCGGCTCATGTTTGATTGATAGTTTACATTAGCAAGGTTGGTACCCTCAATAAACAGTTTTAAAACCGGTTGACCGGCCTTGTTTACAATGTTGCCACCAAAACCTGCGCTTAACAGGTTATAGCCTGGCGTTGCTGTTTCTGTGCCATAAGCCGCAAAAAAGCGATCTTGCGCACTGTAATGATCAAAGCCTACAAAAGCATACACGCTTTTAAAGCTGCCAAACCCTTTATTAAAGGTTCCGCGAAGTTCGGAGTGGGTATGCAACGGAGGTATAAAGGGCAGGTATTTCAAGCTATCTGCCACCGGGCCGCCATTACCTTTATTTTCGCCATAAGTGAGGCTAAGCGCGTTTTCAAAATGCAGCCATGGTATTGGATGAAGATCAACATTAACCTCGCCACCGTAGATTCTGGCCTTACTTTGTACATACGTAAATGTGGTATATCCTTGTGTGAAAACCGGGCTGCCATCTGCCGCCAAAACCTGTTGCTGGTAAATATAATTGGAGATATCATTATTAAACAGCTCCACACTTGCCGAAATATTGGGCAGGGTTAAAAAAGTACCGATGTCTTCCTGCAAGCTAAACTCAGGCTTAAAGTTTTTGTCGCCTATGTGGTAGATCTGCGAACCTGGATCAGGCCCGTTTGCCGATATTTCTGCAATACTTGGCGCCCTGAAACCACGTGCAATATTGCCCTTGATCAGGAAAGCGTCTGACACGTTGTAAGTAGCACCAAAGCTGCCCGAAAAGCCCGAGAATGTTTTGCTGAATGCCTCAAACTGCGGGACAACATTTGGGGCAGTAGCTGGGTTGCTGCCGGTATATAACTGCGGGAAACCATTAGATCCCAGGGTATCAACATAGGCAGCGTTGTTTTTAAACGACCGGGTATCAAAACGCGCACCTGCAGAAAGATCTAACTTGCCATAGCTTTTCTTTATCACAAAAAACGGCCCTATATCAAACTGGTGGTAAGCCGGTATTGGAAAATCGGTAGCATCACCAATGGTATTGTTCTGGTACTGGCCATTAACACCAAAGGTAGTTTCGTAACCATTACCCATGTTAAAGTCATATTTAACGTCATAGGTGTAAGTACTCAGGTGTAGGTTTAAGCCAGCAATATCACCCGCTTCCGGGTGTGTATACTCGCGCCTGTGGCTAAATTGGTAACCCAGGTTCACGATGAGGTTCCCGTTGCCTAAAACAAAGTTACTGTTATTATAGATGCGGTAAAGTTGCACATGCTGATGCAACGTTGGGATGCGGTATGAATTTAATTCAGATTCGGGAACAATAGGGCGAAAGGCATCATCCTCGGTTATTTGCTTGGTAAATTTACGGGTTAGCGAATCGCGGCTGCCATCAGGAATATCCTGCTCATCATCAAAAATTGAAGCATGTAAATAGGAATAACCCCACGATTTGTTTAAACCAACCATTACCCGTGCATCTTTTTCTTTATATCCGGTAGCATACACCCGGCCGTCATGCTGGTTCTGATAGTTTTTGGCCTCCTTGGCAGATACTACTGTTCCCCAAACAAAACCATTTTGATTACCCTGCAACCTGAACGAGCCATTAAGCAATCCCTGGTTGGTACCATAAATACCCTGTACCGACCCTAAAATTTTACCTTCGGGTACCGGGGCAGGCGTGATCAGGTTAACCACACCGCCAATGGCATCAGAGCCATAAGTTAAACTGGCTGGCCCTTTTATCACCTCAACGCGGTCAATAGAATTTTGATCTACCTCAATTCCATGCTCATCGCCCCATTGCTGACCTTCCTGGCGTATACCATCCTGTAAGGTGATCACCCGGTTATACCCTAAACCGTGTATAAATGGTTTTGATACGTTTGGCCCGGTTGTAACCGCGCTTACACCCGGCAAGTTGGCTATCTGATCAATAATGTTACCAGAGGCTGCACGCTGATCTAAATAGGTTTTACCCACGGCCACCATTGGAACGGGGCTTCGTTTTATTTCAGTGGCCTTACTTACACCGGTTATAACTACCTCGCCAGCTTCCAGCGATGAGGTTTGCATCTGTACATTAAATGTGGCAGTTTTTGAAAAGTCAACTCTTTGATTGAAGGTAGAATAACCTATATAGGTTACCTGTACCAGGTAAATCCCTTTAGGCACTTTGTTGAAAGCATATTTCCCATTTACATCGGTAATAGCGCCCATTCTTAAATCAGGAATACTCACAGTGGCCCCAATAATGGGTTTGCCATCTGCTTTATCAGTAATAATACCTGATAAACTACCGATTGCATCTTCAACAGCAGTGTTTTTAACAGTAATAAAGTGGGTATCGGCAAATGCGGAAAAACCTATAAACAGCATTAATAAGCTACTAATTAGCTTTAATTTCATAATAAAATAAATTTTGGATCAATAAATACCACGCAAATGGTGGAGCACTTTTAAGAAAAATTATTACTATGAAATTGCAGGAGGAGCACGACCTGCGGCCAGTACAAGCGCAATGCTTACAAAATTATAATCAGAGGCTTTAAAAAAATGTATTGTGGCTACCTGCGGTTCAAAATGAAAAGGATTATCAATTATAGCAGCCTGGTGATGCATCGCATCGCACATGTTACATTTTTCTTTAACAATTTGCTGATGAGGATCGTTAGTGGCGTATGCCGTTTTGATCGCCCCCTTTGTAAACTGGTGCTGGTGTGCATAAACCATGTATTGCCCGGCAGCGAAGCAGATGAGCAACAACCATGAGTATATGATATGTGATTTAATTTTTTTCACCCTTAACACCTTTTTACAAAGATCATGCAAAAATAGTTAATAAAACGTTAAAACTAATGCAACATTGTAACATTACTGTTAATCGCCGGTATAAATCATCCTTTATTGGGTTATTTGCCTGAACCTTGATTTATCAGGTTAAGGGATTGAGGGATCTTATTTGATATTCTAAAGTAATCCCGGGCATCTTTAAATCCATGAATTATAGTTCATACAACTATTCCATATCTTTGCCGCTATGACACCTGCCGAAATTAATTTAAAGTGGAACGCCCTGCAGCAACGTATTGCAGAGGATTTTGATAATGAGAAACCGGATATTAAAGTAATGCTGTTTTTAATTGGTGTACAGGAACTTGGTCAGGGGCCACGCAAGTTTAGCAAACGCCAAAAAGAGGAGCTGATGCACATTGCCAATTGTAAATTATTAAGCATGATGGGCTTTTATGAACTGGAAGGATTGGACCAGGATGGCTGGCCGCACTGGAAAAGGATAAAAGTTATACCTAACTATACCCTGCTTGAACAGGAAATGCTCATGAAATCATTGATCATCAATTACTTTGAGGAGCTGGAGGGAGCGTAGTTTGGGTTTACCTGGCTGATTAATTAAAAGATTAATTCTGGAAATTCTTAAATTCAGCAAATTCTGATTCAGACCACGATATATGAAAAAACTCATTACCCTAAGTTTATTATTGCTAACTATTATTACCGCGTTTGCCAAGCCGCCAAAAAACCAATATGTGCGCATCAAAACCACTTATGGCGATTGTATTATCCGCTTATATAATGAAACACCACTGCACCGGGATAACTTTATTAAACTGGCTAAAAAGGGTTTTTATAACGGCACCTTATTTCACAGGGTGATACAAAACTTTATGATACAGGGTGGCGACCCTGATTCAAAAGACCCTGAAAAAACAAGGTTTGACGCCGAGCTTGGAAATGGCGATGTGGGATATACCGTACCTGCTGAGTTCAGGGACAGCCTTTTCCATAAGCGTGGCGTACTCGCGGCAGCCCGGGAAGATAACCCTAATAAAGCATCAAGCGGATGCCAGTTTTATATTACCGAAGGCAAACGCTTTACCGATGGCAAACTGGATACCCTGGAAAAAACCCGTCTCAAAGGCCGCAAAATACCTGCCTGGCAAAGGGAATGGTATAAATCAGTTGGCGGTGTGCCGCACCTTGACCAAAACTATACCGTTTATGGCGAAGTAATTTCGGGAATTGATATGGTTGACCGTATTGCCGCTGTAAAAAAGGATGAGTGTGACCGCCCGCTGGCTGATGTACCTATGACCGTAGTGGTGCTCAGCAAAAAAGAATGCAGACAACTGGATAAAATATTTAGCCCCCCGGCCCCTGAAGGGGGAGTTATCTACAACAAGAATAAGTGATGTAATGGCAGCGTAAAATTGGATCAGAGTGAAAAAGTTACACCTTATATATTTAATATTGCATATAGATAATTACAATTAAAACTTAAAACAAAATTCCCCCTTTAGGGGGTTAGGGGGTATGAAGATCATCACTTATAACGTTAATGGTATTCGTTCGGCTATCAACAAAAACTGGTTGGCCTGGCTGCAGGCTACCGATGCCGATGTAGTTTGCCTCCAGGAAATTAAAGCCACCCCTGATGTACTTAGCGACCTGGGATTGGTAGATCAGCTTGGGTACAAACACTACTGGTTCCCGGCCGAAAAGAAAGGATACAGCGGTACTGCTATTTTTTGCAAACAAACTCCAAAACACATAGAATACGGTTGTGGCATTGCCGATTTTGACCGCGAAGGCCGTAACATCAGGGTTGATTTTGACGAAGTATCGGTCATGAGTGTTTACTTTCCATCTGGTTCAAGCGGCGATGAGCGGCAGATATTTAAGTATCGCTTTTTAGACGAGTTTGGCAAATACCTTACCTTGTTAAAAGCCACTTATCCCAAGCTGGTAGTATGCGGCGACTATAATATTTGCCACCGGCCTATTGATATCCACAACCCAAAATCAAACGCCAACTCATCCGGCTTTTTACCAGAAGAACGTGAGTGGATGGAAAAATTTGTGGAGAGTGGTTTTATTGATACTTTCCGCCATTTAAATAAAGAACCGCACAATTATACCTGGTGGAGTTTCAGAGCTAATTCAAGGGCCAAAAACTTAGGCTGGCGTATTGATTATACCATGGCCAGTACCGAATTGGAAGCAAATATTAAAAGAGTGGCCATATTACCCGAAGCCCGTCACTCTGATCATTGCCCGGTTTTGCTGGAGCTTGAGTTTTAGGCCCCGCTAGCCCCCTAAAGGGGGAGCTATGTGCGGGTGGTTTTTAATGTGTAAAGTACTGATAGGATTGAAGTCATGCCGAACTTGTTTCGGCATCCCACTTGCAAAGTGTAAAGCATGAAGGCTAATTTGTCCTGAGGGATCCTGAAACAAGTTCAGGATGACAAAATAAAGAAAGAGGTGCCGAAAACGGCACCTCTTTCTTTATTTCTGCAAAGCAGAAAGTAGTTAATCAAAAGTTCCCCCTTCAGGGGGTTAGGGGGCTTACGCCTTTACTCTTTCCACATAAGTGCCGGTAGTGGTATCAACCTTTACCTTGTCACCAATGTTGATGAACAATGGCACGCGGATCTCTGCACCGGTTTCAACGGTTGCGTTTTTTAAGGCACCACTTGAGGTATCGCCTTTAACAGCAGGCTCGGTGTAGGTAACTTCCAGTTCGGCAGAACCTGGGATCGAACCCATGATCGGCTCATCGCTTTCAAAAGCGACTATTACGTTCATGCCTTCTTTTAAAAACTTCACCGCCGGACCAAATAACGTTTTTGGTATGTTATGCTGATCATAGGTGGTGTTATCCATCACTACAAGGGCATCGCCATCCTCATATAAATATTGGTAATCATTGGTTTCAACACGGGCAATATCTACTTCTTCGTCGGTACGGAAACGGTACTCAACCAGTTTCCCTGATTTTACGTTACGCATACGGGCCTGATAAAATGCACGCAAGTTACCTGGTGTACGGTGTAAAAATTCCTCTACCTGCACTAATTCGCCATTAAAGCGAAGCACATTTCCATTTTTAACATCTGATGCTTTAGCCATAAAAAAATATTGAGGCGCAAACTTAGCTACTTATAGGCAAAGAAACAAGAGGTGTTTTGGTTGATTGGGTGAGTACCTGATCAAATTAAGTGGCTGGATACTGTTGATAATAAAGCGATTGGATAAAATACTGAATAGTTGATTATTTTCCTGAACTCAATCCACTATTCACTTAATCCAACCTCATTAAACACTCACTAACTCTTATAATCAGAAATACTTAACTGATGCTTGCAAAAGCCATATTCATGCTCCTGGTTTGAGCAGATGATGGTAAGGCGGTTATGGGCAAACTGCTCAACAAGGCTCAGGTACCAATCCACACCCTGGGTATCTAAATTTGATGTGGGTTCATCAAGCATCAGCATAGGGGTATCGGCACAAAAAGCAAGTATAAGCTTAAGGCGCTGTTTCATGCCTGATGAAAAATACCGGATCAGCTTGTTTTCACTGTGAGCCAGATTAAGGAGCGTGATCAATCCCCTTTTATCCATCCCATCCTTATATTTTTTAAACCGGAAATGAAAATCAACCATCTCATTCAGCGTAAACTCCTCTATCAGTTCCAGGTAGGGTGCGGCCAAACTTAAGTAATTAAATACCTGCTCTGGTTCAACCGGTTTATCCTGAAACGTAAAATTGATTGTTCCTGCAGAGGGCGACAGGCTTGCATTTAAAACCTGTAACAAAGTAGACTTCCCCGAACCGTTTGGCCCCAGGATGGCATAAGAATCGCCGCTGGTAAAAGTATAATCAATACCCCTGAAAATCCAGTCGCGGTTAAATCTACGGCCGATGTTGTTGAGGGAGATGTTCATATTAGCCTATGGTTCATGTTTCGTGTTGCCGGGGTCGTGGTTCGTGTTGGTTGTGATTGTTTATAGTAAAAGTGTAGTTCAATGCTTAACTCCAATCTGATAACTCGCCCCCCGAACCTCATAACCCGAACCAATTTAAGTATTCCCAAATCCCTTCATGATACCCCTTTGCGAGTTTTGCAAAAAGTTAATAATCTCATCGCGCTCAACACTTGGGGTAAATTCGGCCTCGATAATATCAAGTGCCTTGCTTACATTATATTTTTTAAGGAATAAAATACGGTAGATCTCCTGGATCTCATTAATGGTAGCGGCCGAAAAGCCCCTGCGGCGTAAACCGACAGAGTTAATACCCACATATGATAATGGCTCCCGACCCGCCTTAGTGAACGGAGGAACATCCTTGCGCACCAATGACCCGCCGGATATCATGCTGTGTGCGCCAATTTCAACAAACTGGTGTACGGCAGATGAACCACCAACAAAAGCATAATCATAAATATTGATGTGTCCCGCCAGTTGTACCGAGTTGGCAATAATTACATTATCGCCAATAACACAGTCATGAGCTACGTGCACGTAAGCCATTAACAGGCAATTACTGCCAATGGTAGTTGTATTTTTATCAAGCGCGGTACCGCGGTTAAGGGTTACACACTCGCGTATGGTAGTATTATCGCCAATGGATACGGTACTTTGCTCGCCCTTATATTTCAGGTCCTGCGGTGGGGCCGATACTACGGCACCGGGAAATATACGGCAGTTTTTGCCTATACGGGCACCATCCATGATAACGGAGTTGGAGCCAATCCAGGTACCTTCGCCAATTTCAACATCCTTGTGGATGGTTACAAAAGGCTCGATCACCACATTGTCGGCTATTTTAGCCTGTGGGTGTATATATGCTAAAGGCTGGATCATGCTTCTGTTCCTTTTACTTTTACTATTTGAGCCATTAATTCGGCTTCCACAACAACCCTGTCGCCCACCATACCAACACCTTTCATGGTTGCTATGCCACGCCTGATTGGGGCCAGCAGATCGCAAATATAAATAATGGTATCGCCGGGCACTACTTTACTTTTAAAGCGAGCGTTTTCGATCTTCAAAAACAAGGTAAGATAATTTTCCGGATCGGGCACAGTATTTAAAACCAGGATACCCCCGGTTTGCACCATACCTTCAATTTGAAGCACACCCGGAAATATAGGAGCGCCCGGGAAATGGCCTTTAAAAAACTCCTCATTTATGGTCACATTCTTCATGCCCACCACGTGGCTTTTGGTCAATTCCAGAATCTTATCTATCATTAAAAAAGGCTGCCTGTGCGGCAACATGCCCATGATCTCAACAGTATCAAATACAGGCTTGGCATTGGGGTCATAAACCTTAACCTGCTTACGGCTTTTTTCCTTTTTAATTAACGCTTTTATTTTTTTTGCGAAGGCCACATTGGCTGCATGGCCAGGCCTGGCTGCCATAATATGCCCCTTTAACGGAACACCAACCAATGCCAGATCGCCAATCATGTCCAGCAATTTATGCCTTGCTGGTTCGTTCTGATGGCGCAGCTCAATATTATTTAATATACCCTGAGGCGCAACATTTATATCCTTACGGTTAAAAAGTTTTGCTAAGTGGGCCAGTTCATCTTCGTCAACATCCTTATCAACCACTACAATGGCGTTGTTAAGATCACCGCCCTTTATCAGGTCGTGCTTTAACAGCATTTCAAGTTCATGCAAAAAGCAAAAAGTACGGCATGAGGCAATTTCCTTTTTAAATTCGCTTATGGTTGATATACTGGCATGCTGACTGCCCAGTACCTGTGAATTATAATCAACCATGCAGGTAAAACGGTAATCATCCAAAGGCATAGCTACCATTTCCACCTTACGATCGGGCTCAGAGTAGTGAATGTTATAAGGTATATGATAATATTCCCTGTCGGCTTCCTGTTCAATCAAACCGGTCTCCATCATCACATCAACAAACTGTATCGAACTACCATCCATAATAGGTGTTTCGGGGCCGTCCATATCTATCAAAACATTATCAATCTCCAAACCCACCAGTGCAGCCAGTACGTGCTCAACCGTATTTACCGTTGCGCCGTTTTGTGAAATGGTAGTACCTCTTGAAGTATCGGTCACGTTATCAACATCAGCATCAATTATAGGCGAACCAGGCATATCAACCCTCCTGAATTTATAACCGTGGTTTTCTGGTGCCGGGTTAAAGGTCATGGTTACCCTTTGGCCAGTATGTAAGCCCGTGCCCGAAACTGAAACAGGTGATTTAATGGTTCTTTGTTTTACATTCATAATATTAATGTCGGCCGTATTAATTTCCGTCGCCCTTAGCGTTACGTAGTTCTATAATTATTTTTTCTAATTCGTTTATTCTTTTTTCCAGCTCGGGTAAGCGGCTTATCACCACGTTTGAGCGCATATTGGCATTATAGGGGGCTGCAGGCGTACCGGCCCATTTCTTACCTTCTTCGGTAATGGAGCGGCTTACACCCGATTGAGCCTGAAACTGCGTACGGTTTGCAATGCTAATATGTCCTACTAAACCAACCTGTCCGCCCATGATCACATTTTCGCCAATCTTTGTACTGCCCGATATGCCAGACTGTGCAGCAATTACCGTATTGGCACCTATCTCCACATTATGTGCTATCTGTATCAGATTATCCAGTTTAACGCCTTTACGTATCACTGTTGAACCCATAGTGGCCCTGTCAATAGTGGTATTTGATCCCACCTCAACATCGTCTTCCAAAATAACATTGCCAATTTGTGCAATTTTTGTGTAGGTACCATCGGGGTTGGGTGCAAAACCAAAACCATCACTGCCAATCACCGCGCCCGAATGCACTATAACATTATTACCAATTACACAATCAAAATAAACGGTAACACCCGAAAACAAGGTAACGTTATCACCGATAGTAACATTGTCGGCAATGTTAACATTAGGATAAATTTTACAGTTGTTACCAATTTTGGCATTAAGCCCAATGTAGGCAAACGCACCGATATAAAGATCGGTACCTATTTGAGCGGTTGGGTGTATAAAGTTAGGCTCTTCAATACCCTTTTTATTGAGTTTAATGGTATTGTATTGTTCAAGCAGAACCGAAAATGAACTGTAAGCATTCTCAACCCTAATCAGTGTAGCTTTTACAGGCCCCGTAAGCTGCAAGTCATTATTAACAATAACTATCGAAGCATTGGTGGTATATAAATACTGCTCATACTTAGGGTTGGCCAAAAAAGAAAGGCTTCCTGGGGTACCATCTTCTATCTTAGCCAGCTGATGAACTTGTACAGAAGGATCACCTTCAACAGTTCCGTTAAGCAGTAAACTTATTTCCTGAGCAGTAAATTGCATCGACAAATTTAAATGTTAAAATTAAAGCAGCAAATTATTAATTAGTTGCGGGTTGGGTTGCCGGTTGCGGGGATCCTGGTTCGTGTTCTTTTGTATTCTCCGTTCAATACCCGAACCACGATCCTCGTTCCCCGAGCCTCATAAAAATTCCTTACTATAACAAAGTATATATTTCTTAACAGTTTTAGCCAGGGCCTCCAAATTTGAATTGTCGCTGGCTGTTGTAATATCATGTACATTCCCATCTTTCATCAATATACCTATATTACCATCGCCGGCGGTGTAGGCATTGTTACGTATGGATGTTGTAAAAACAAAATACGAAGCCTCATGCTCGCTTATGCCATATTTTTTTACCGCTTTTTGTATCAGGCTATTAACAAACTCCTTCTCGGGCTGTTTGCTGGTAATATCTACATGATAAAGATTACGCTGTACCAGGTTTTTTGACAGGGTTGAAAGTACAAAATCATCATGCCCGGCCCAAACCTTTACTGCCGACATAATATCAGCATCGTCCAAACTTGCAAAAATTTCGAGGTGATGATCCTCATTCATAAAAGCATCACGACTGATGTGGCTTTTAATAAAATGCTTTAATGCCGGGGTTGCAAACAGGTCTTCACCCTTTAAGGATAGTTCACGGCAGCGTTTAAAAACTTTACCCAACAGTTCCTCGGCTGCTATTACCGTTTTATGCAGATAAACCTGCCAGTACATCAACCTGCGGGCTATTAAAAATTTTTCTATCGAATAAATGCCCTTTTCTTCTACCACAATATGATCATCCTTTACGTTCAGCATTTTGATGATACGGTCAGAACTGATCACTCCTTCAGATACGCCGGTAAAAAAACTATCCCGGTTCAGGTAATCCAACCTGTCCATATCCAGCTGACTTGATACCAGCTGGTGCAAAAACCTGCGCGGGTAAGTATCATTAAAAATATTGATAGCCATGGTTAAGCGGCCTTCAAACTGCTCGTTTAACTTGTTCATGAGCATAGCCGATATATCTTCATGTGCTATGCCCTCTATAATAGTACGCTCCAGCGCGTGCGAGAATGGGCCATGGCCAATATCATGCAGCAATATGGCTATGGTTAGGGCTTCCTCTTCCTCGGCACTTATATGATGCCCTTTATTACATAAAGTTTCAATGGCCATATCCATCAGGTGCATGGCTCCCAGTGCATGATGGAAACGGGTGTGCAACGCCCCCGGATACACCAGGTGCGTCATGCCTAATTGCTTGATATACCTTAACCGCTGAAAGTACGGATGTTCGATCAGGTCAAATACCAGTTCGGTTGGGATACTGATAAAGCCATAAACAGGGTCGTTTATTATCTTCTTTTTGTTCAATGTGGATGATTACGTTGCAAAAATGTAAAACAAAGGTAAAATAAGCGCACGATGTTTGTTAAATTTTGTTAATACCTTTACCTGTCAACAACAAAAACCATTGCTTGGGGTTTAATCTCTGAACCTGAATTTATAGAATTCGGGGATTTGTTGAATTTTGCTAATTCAATAGTCAGGTTACTAACCCTTTTTTATTCTGTTAATTCCTTATTCTATAAATTCGGGTTCAGATTTACTTTAATATACAGATACTATGCAAGATACCACCATTTTATGGGCCGATGACGAAATTGACCTTTTAAAGCCACATATACTTTTCTTAAGCGAAAAAGGATACAAAGTTACTACCGTTACCAATGGTAACGACGCGGTTGACGCGTTTAAACAGAATTATTTCGACCTCGTATTCCTGGATGAAAACATGCCCGGATTAACCGGACTGGAAACCCTGCAGCAAATAAAAAACATTAATAATGATGTTCCTATTGTGCTGATCACCAAAAACGAGGAAGAGTATTTGATGGAAGATGCCATTGGGTCAAAGATCGACGATTACCTGATCAAGCCGGTGCACCCTAAACAAATATTGCTCACCATAAAAAAGCTTACAGAAAACAAACGCCTGGTTACCGAAAAAACAACCATGGCCTACCAAATGGATTTCCGTACCCTGGGTATGACGCTTAACGACAACCTGAGCCACCAGGAATGGGTTGACGTATATAAAAAGCTCATATACTGGGAGCTGGAGCTGGAGCAACTGGAAGATGCCGGAATGCACGAAATACTAACCCTGCAAAAAGCCGAAGCCAATGTTCAGTTCTGCAAGTTTATTGAACGCAATTATTTAAACTGGATCAAGAACCCCGATTTTGCACCAACCAGCTCGCCTCAATTATTTAAAAAGAAGGTATTCCCCAAACTCGATGGTAAAGGGCCCCTGTTTTTTATACTGATTGATAACCTGAGGTATGACCAGTTTAAGGTGATCAACCCTATTATATCTGAATATTTCAGGCTGGAGGAAGAAGATACTTATTATAGTATTTTACCTACCGCCACCCAATATGCGCGTAACTCTATATTCTCGGGATTAATGCCCCTGGATATGGAAAAACGCTACCCCAACATGTGGCAAAATGATGAAGACGAGGGCGGTAAGAACCTATATGAATCTGAATTTATTGCCGATCATTTAAAACGCGTACTGCGTAAGGAGTGCAAATATTCGTACCATAAAATATTGAATATTGACGAGGGCCGCGCCCTTAATGAGTCGGTAAATAACCTGATGAACAACGAGCTTAATGTGGTGGTGTACAACTTCGTTGATATGCTTTCGCACGCCCGTACCGATATGCAGATGATCCGTGAGCTGGCCAGCGACGACGCGGCATACCGTTCCTTAACGCTATCCTGGTTTGAGCACTCGCCACTGTTTGATTTGCTTAAATTTTTAGCCCAGAAACAGGTAAGAGTAATTATTACCACAGATCATGGTACCATCCGCGTTAAAAACCCAAGCAAAATTGTGGGCGACAGGAATACCAATACCAACCTGCGCTACAAACAAGGTAAAAACCTTAACTATAACGCCAAGGAAGTATTTCACATCCGCAATCCGCACGATGCAATGCTGCCCAAACTGCACCTGAGCTCGAGTTTTGTGTTTGCCAAGGAAGACAGCTACTTTGTGTACCCGAACAACTATAACCACTTTGTTAATTTCTATAATGAAACCTTCCAGCACGGTGGTATCTCGTTAGAAGAAATGATCATACCGATAGTTACTTACGGTCCTAAATAGACAGCCCCCTGAATGGGAGCTTTTGATATATTAAAGGCCATGCTTTTCAGAAAAGCATGGCCTTTTTGTTTATACATTATAAACCATGTCATTGTGAGGAGGAACGACGAAGCAAGAAGCCCCCTCTAAATCTCCCCCGGTAGGGGAGACTTTAAAAAGCATTTTAAAGCCCTCTCCTTTGGGGAGGGTTGGGTGAGGTTTCTCGCCGCGCTGCGCTCGCAATAACATATCTTTTATTTTGCCAATTTTCGCTGCCGCGAGATTAGCGTAGCGTATCTCATGGTATTGTATGGGGTAAGCCTCCGACTTAAAACTACAGCTGAAAGCTGAGTCATGTTAACCACGGGCTGAAAGCCCGCGGTAGCGGACAATGACATATCTTTTATTTTGTTAATTCTTAAATTCTGAGAATCCTGATTCAGACAACCAACCGCTTCACGATCTCATCAGCGGTAAGTTTTTCCTGCTCGCCGGTGGTCATGTTTTTGAACGAGAGCAGGCCGCTTTGCATTTCGTCGCTGCCGATCACTACAGTGTAGGGAATATTTTTATTGTTGGCATATTCCATTTGCTTTTTGATCTTGGCACCAGCAGGGTATAGTTCCGCATTGATATTTTGGCGGCGTAGTTGTTGCAACAGGGGCAGACCATACAGCTCACCCTCTTTATCAAAGTTGCAGATCAATACCTGCGTACTTTGGTTGGCTGCAGCGGGGAACAGGTTGAGTTCTTCCAGTACATCATAAATACGATCGGCGCCAAAGGATATGCCTACACCGGTAAGCCCTTTTAAACCGAACATGCCAGTAAGATCATCATAACGACCGCCGCCGCCGATGCTGCCCATATTAACCTCGTTGGTTTTAACCTCGAAGATGGCGCCGGTGTAATAGTTTAGTCCGCGGGCAAGGGTAATGTCGAGTTCTAATTTGCCGGTTTGCAGCGGACAGCTTTTTATATAGTTGAACACGGTTTCAATTTCATCGCATCCTTTCAGGCCAATCTCTGAAGTGGCAAGGGCTTCGCGCAGGCTTTGTAGCTTTTCGGTATTGGAACCTTCCAGTAAAATAACCGGTTTAATTTTTTCAATATCAGCCTCGGTAAAACCACGTTCCAGCAGTTCTTTGATCACACCATCAAGACCAATCTTATCTAATTTATCAATGGCTACGGTCAAATCAATGATATTATCAGCTTTATCTATAATTTGAGCAATACCTGATAGAATTTTTCTATTATTGATTTTTATGCTGAAATCCTTTAGTCCAAGCTTGCTTAAAGCCTCATCATAGATCATCACAAACTCGGCCTCATTCAGTAATGAATCAGAACCAACCACGTCGGCATCGCATTGGTAAAACTCCCGGTAGCGGCCACGCTGCGGCCTGTCGGCACGCCAAACCGGTTGCACCTGGAAACGCTTGAACGGGAAGGTGATCTCGTTTTGGTGTTGCACTACGTAACGGGCAAAAGGAACTGTAAGATCGTAGCGGAGGGCTTTGCCCGATATCTTAGGGGTTAGCTTTTTATAATCTGCAATAAAATTAGTGCTATCTATTTTTGCATCAGTAAGAAAGTCGCCGCTGTTCAATAACTTGAATATTAGCTTATCTCCCTCATCACCGTATTTGCCAGTCAAAGTTTCAAGTTTCTCCATTGTTGGAGTTTCAATCTGCTGGTAGCCGTATTTACGGAAAACGCCTTTAATGGTATCAAATATATAGTTACGTTTCACCATTTCTGTTGGTGAAAAATCGCGGGTTCCTTTGGGTACGGATGGTTTGATGGATGCCATGCGGCAAATGTACAAAAAAGCAAATTATGCCAAATAGTGGCTTGCATTCGGGTGTTCGCTTTTCCTAAACTGGCCCGAACGCCCCAAACACCCATTTTGCGACATCTATATCCCACTAAATGACACAGTTTTTACCTAAGCCACTGCAAAAAACATGTGGAATAATATATTTTTGAAAACCATGAACATTATCGCAAAAACATCGCGCCTGCTGATCCGTGAGTTTACACCCGAAGACGAAACACTTTTACTTGCATTGGATGAAGACGAACGTCTTACCCGGTATGTAAAAAAACGCACGCCACAGGAAAGCAAACAGGTTTTTAAGGATACACTGAAAGAATATAAAATTCAATCGGGCCTGGGGCGGTGGGGAATTTTTAACATCGCCGATAACGATTTTATAGGGGTATGTATATTAAATTACAGCGAATCTGATAAAAACAGTATCGAACTGGGCTACCGCTTGCACCTCAAATACTGGGGAGCGGGCATCGCGACCGAACTTGCAAAAACCCTGGTGTACTATGGCCTTAATGAAGTAGGGCTAAAGGAAATTTGTGCCGTTACCCATCCAGACAATGCCGCATCACAACGGGTTTTATCCAAAGCCGGTTTCGAACCACACGGTCGTGCCTTTTGGTATGGGGAGGATTTGCCTTTGTTTAAGGTGGTGAGAGTAGATTAAGGGTAAATAAACCTTTATGCTTTCCCACCACGTCATTGCGAGGTACGAAGCAATCTCTATGCAATACAGAGAAAATAGAAAAGTAAAAACCTTTATGATTGACCTGCCTGTGTAGAGATTGCTTCGTACCTCGCAATGACGCGTGGATGAAATCAGCTGTTAGCTATTCGTCAGCTCCTTTATAATATCCTTACACCCACCTTCAATCAGCATAAAAACGGGTTCAAACTGGGTATCATCATAGTAGGGGTCGGGGACTACCTTATCGCCAAGCAATAGCTTTACTTTTTGGGCATTCTCATCGTTGCGGGCCAGAGTTAAAACATCGCGCAGGTTGTTTTTATCCATCACAAAAATATGATCGAACTCATCGAAATCACTTTCCCTGAACAGGCGGCATACCTGTTTGCTGATGTCGATGCCATGATTGCGTGCCGCACGGGTTGACCGCCGGTCGGGACCCTCGCCAACGTGCCAGTTGCCCGTACCTGCCGAATCAACTTCCCAGTTTAAGCCATTTGCAGTTGCCAAATGCTGCATAATCCCCTCGGCCAATGGCGAACGGCATATATTGCCCAGGCAAACCATTAGTATTTTCATTTTTTAAGGTTAAAGCTGAAAGGTAAAAGGCCAAAGGTTTTTATTTGAAAGGCAAAAAGTAAAATGCAGAGGGTCTTTTTAACAAACCGCTCGAAACCTTTTACCTTTCGCCTTTACCCTTTCACCTCAAAATTATCCAAAAATTTGATTAAGCACGCCAGCCAGCCGTACACCGGCTTTTAGCATCTGGTGATTAAGTATCTCTATGTATTTAAAATTGTATTTGTAGCTCAGGTTCTCCAGCGGAGTAACACCGGCATATATTTTTTCGGCAAGCTGGTTGCTTTCAAACAACCACTCACTTATCGGATCTTTTTGCAGTTTAGCTCGTTCAGCAGCGGTGGAATGGTTTATCATTGCCGCATATTCGGTATAGCTCAGTTGCTGCGCATCTATCAGCCCACTATCCCAAACTGAGTGCAGGTTACTTTCCTTACCAAACCATTGTACTTTAACATCATTACCGCCTTTATCCTGGGTGTGGCCGGTGTGCAATGGCTGATGTACATCCTCTACAATATGGATCAGCATACGCAGGTAAAGCAGCTTGTTGGTTTTAGCAAGATCCTTCTTTTTTAATTCAGTAATTAAAAAATTCATTTTGGTGTAGGCATCGGTTACGGTGTCGGCCTTTAAATAGGCCTGCAGTTCGGGATAGGTATAAGCCTTATCCAGATCAATAAAATGCCAGTTGTACATATAGTTGTAAGTCGGGTCAGATTTAATAAAGTCGGCCCAGTTACTGGTGATAGCGATTGATTCATTACCTAAAATAGCCTGTATGGCCGCACGGGCTTTAGGGGTTAAATAGCTGTCGGCTATTTGTCCGCAAATACGGTGGCCGTTTGTTCCCCAGGCCATGCTTTGTAAGGGAGTATAACATATGGCAATAAACAGGATGATCTTTTTGAAGAAGTTTTTTTTCATTGTTATAATGGTTTTGGTGTACAGCTTGTTCTTTTTATTAAATGCGCGTTGATGGGTATAACATTGGATGTACTTGCAAATTGAATAAGCGAATCGGTTTTTTGTTTAACCTTAAAATACTCCTCATAATCGCCCGAACGAAAACAGCCTTTTTCATCCTTATAGCTGCCATCGGCGTTACAAAACTCGCCTTTGAGGTGTAGCGTATCCAGCCTTTGCGAGTAGGTTCCTTTTATATATTCGGCCCAATGGCCTTTGTTCATACAAGTATCCGAACCGTAATTTACTTTGCTGTATGAGCTAACCTTCATAAAAAAAGAATCACAGCTAAATTTAAGATCATACAGCGAATAAGCAACCAACCGCTTTTGCGCCGGTACCGAATCCTGCCGCCACTCGCCCTGTACATACTTTTCGCCGGGTTTTTGTACGTCGGGATTTAAGGAGCAAGAGGCTATTAGAAAGGCGAAAGGTAAAAGGTAAAAGGCAAAAGGTTGTTTTGCAATAAAAGATAAAAAACAAAAGCTAAAGGGCTTTGACATAAATACTGTTCGCTATAAACTAAAAGCCCCTCTCCTAAAGGAGAGGGGTTGGGGGTGAGGCTTTTATTTTAAACTACCTATCATTTCTTCGGGTTTAACCCATTGGTCAAACTGCTCGCTGGTTAACAGGCCCAGGGCTATAGCGGCTTCGCGTAATGATTTGTTTTCTTTTAACGCGGTTTTGGCTATTTTGGCTGCATTTTCATAACCAATGTGCGGGTTAAGCGCGGTAACCAGCATTAGCGAGTTCTCCAAATGCTTTTTAATGCCTTCATAGTTTGGCTCAATGCCAACAGCGCAATGGTCATTAAAAGAAACACAGGCATCGCCAATTAAACGGGCCGACTGCAGGAAATTGGCAGCCATAACCGGTTTAAATACGTTCAGTTCATAATGACCGTTCGATCCGCCAATGGATATGGTTACATCGTTACCCATAACCTGAGCCGCTACCATGGTAACCGCTTCGTTTTGGGTTGGATTAACCTTGCCCGGCATAATAGATGATCCCGGTTCGTTATCAGGAATGTGGATCTCGCCGATACCTGAACGCGGACCCGAAGCCAGCATCCTGATATCATTAGCTATTTTCATTAAGGAAACCGCTATCTGTTTCAGCGCGCCATGGCTTTCTACAATGGCATCGTGAGCGGCAAGGGCTTCAAATTTATTTTCGGCAGTGATAAATGGTAAGCCGGTGAATTTGGCAATGTATTCGGCCACTTTTACATCATACCCTTTGGGCGTGTTGATACCTGTACCTACCGCGGTACCACCCAAAGCAAGCTCAGAAAGATGATCAAGCGTGTTGCGCAGGGCTTTTAAGCCGTGGTTCAGCTGTGATACATAGCCCGAAAATTCCTGACCCAAAGTTAATGGGGTAGCATCCATTAGGTGCGTACGACCAATTTTTACTACGCTTTTAAACGCTTCAACTTTAGCTTGCAGGGTATCGCGCAGTTTTTCAATACCGGGGATGGTTACATCGATCAGTATTTTATATGCCGCTATGTGCATAGCTGTTGGGTAAGTATCGTTTGATGATTGCGATTTATTTACATCATCATTTGGGTGGATAAAGGTTTTGCCTTCGCCCAGTTTATAGCCTTGTAATACGTGGGCACGGTTGGCTACCACTTCGTTCACGTTCATGTTTGATTGCGTGCCCGAGCCGGTTTGCCATATCACCAGCGGAAATTCTGATACTAATGCACCTGTTAATATTTCATCACAAACCTGTGCTATCAGGTCGCGTTTTTCGACAGGCAGTACGCCTAAGTCGGTATTGGTATAAGCGGCGGCTTTTTTCAGATAGGCAAACGCGTCAATGATCTCCTTTGGCATAGATGCCTCGGGACCAATTTTAAAATTATTGCGTGAACGTTCTGTTTGTGCTCCCCAGTATTTATCGGCAGGTACCTGTACCTCGCCCATGGTATCGTGTTCGGTTCTGAAACTCATGGTAGTATTAAAATTTTAGCAGGGCAAAGTTATGGTTTTATATGATGTAAGGGAATGGCTAAGCGTAATCTTTTTAATACGAATTGGAGAGATCTTCTTTTTACCCGAAGACTTAGTTTTTAAAACTTCGTAAGTCTGAAAGCATTGACTATTTAACCTCATCTATTTTGATCACCTTGTATTTGATCGCCAGTCTGGCTGCATTTTGTTCAACCGTTTGGTCAAAGCCTGCTTTTTTGCGGAGGGCATTTACCCTGGCAGGGTCTTTAATTGGCCAGATAAAACCACCAATATCTTTTCCATTTTTAAGTTTACCCCAATGGGCTTGGGTGCCATATATTTGTTCCTTACCATGATTAGATAGTTGCCTGTCAAGCATCATAGCATACAATCTGTAAGGTAATTCTCCTCTATTTGCTGCTTTTTTAATTATTGGTAAATACTTGTCAATTTTAGATGAATGTTGAATTACATTCCAGGCGGCCTCATTGGTTGGCTCGCCTACTAACGTTTTGCCCGGATAACTATATTTTTCAAACATCTGCTCCACAAAAACGATATTCATCGAGTCAAGGTGATGTTGTAACTTCCAATAGTAGTTCATGGCATTCGCAACGGAAAGAGATACACTTTTGGCAACCGAATCTTTTTTAGAAGGCTCCATTAATAAGGTTAATGCTTCACGGTATTTTTGATCAAGGACCATAACACTGTCCATTTGTTTTTTCAAAGGAAGATTCAGTTTCTGCTGGCTAAAGGTCGCGTGCGAAATAAAAAGGCATAGGATAAAAATTACTGGTTTCATAAATTGTGCTTCAACTAAAGGTTTAGTCATTTTAACGAGGTAAACTTAAAAAACTTATACAAGTTCAAAATTTTCTTTCCTCAGTCTATCTCTCTTCAGGCTGGCTTTATTTCACTCTTTATTAAATAATAAATAACTTAGACGGAAACGCTTAAAACCTTGTATGGAAGCCAGGCCATATTTAAAAGAAATAATTCTTAAACGCGATCTCATCTCATCTTTTGAGGAATACCCCTTTCATATCCCGGCCATAAAAAGTCTCTCGTCATTAGCATTTCACCCAGACGTAACTTTTATTGTTGGTGAAAACGGTTCCGGAAAATCAACACTGATAGAAGCGATAGCACTAAACCTGGGTTTTGCAATTGAAGGCGGCACTAAAAATGTGCAGTTTCAAACCCATAATAATGCCTCTCCTCTTTTTAAATACCTAACCGGGGTTAAAAGCTTCCGCAAACCATCCGACTATTATTTTTTGCGTGCCGAAAGCTTTTACAATGTAGCTACTTATATGGAAACGGAAACACCGGAGTATCTGGGAAGTTATGGTAACAATGGCAAACCCTTGCATCAATATTCACATGGCGAGGCCTTTATGACAACGTTAACCAATAAGCTTAAAGGAAACGGCCTCTATATTTTTGATGAGCCCGAAGCCGCGTTATCTCCCGCAAGGCAATTGGCTGCACTATCGTTAATAGATAGACTGGTTAAGGAAAACTCTCAATTTATTATAGCTACTCATTCGCCTATATTACTGGCATATCCCAATGCTATTATTTATCAGCTTGATGATGCAGGCATTAAACAGGTTAATTACGAAGAAACCGAACACTATATGGTTACCAAATATTTTTTAAACAACCATCAGGAAATGACCAGGATACTTTTAGGCAATTAAACAGCAGGGCTAAAACTCCCTCTTAGTACCCGATACCCAGGCGTCCAGAGCCGATAGCTGTTTATCGTTTTCATTAAACCATTTCAGATTATCCTCCCGGTAAGCGCTCAGGCTAATGAGGCGGGTAAATGCAGGCATATTATCGGTTTGGGCCAGTTTGCCAAAATAATCGGCATAGTATTTCCAGAAAAAATCCTTGTTGGTTTGTTTCTCCCCCTCTTTAGCTGTTGTTTCGAACACCATTTTTAATTCATTGCTCAGGCGTTCCTGCGGCGAACCGATATTCTGGGTTTCCATTGCCTTTGTTGCCAAAGCAGCTATTGCAATGGAAGCTTCGGCCATTGACATGGGCGAAATTTTATCCTTATCGGTAGTTATTAAAATATTCTTTTGCTCTGCACCGGCCTTAAATATTTTATCAATGTACTCATAGGCCTCTGTCGACCGTTTGGTTTGGGGTTCAAGCAACAGAAAGTTACAAAAGGCCATCATGGCACATAACCTTTTATTTTGACCAAGGGCAGCCAGTGCATACGTTCTTTGACTACTGGCATGTTTGGGCTCCAGCTTTATGGCTTCAATAGCATAGGTTTCGGCTTCGGGATATCTTTTTTGACGTAAATAAGCTAAAGCCAAATTAAAGCGCAGCCGCTGAAAATCCGGAAATGCCTTTATCCCCGCTTTGTAACAGGCTTCGGCCTTATCAAACTGATTTTCGTCGTCATAGGTGCTTCCAAGCAGGTCATAAGCCTGGGCCATCTTATTAGATGCTACCAGTTTCTCCAGATAAGGGATAGCCTCTTTCGCCTTACCCGAGCTACACAGGGTATACGACAATTCATACTGGGTATTGATATTATCCGGGTCAATTTTTAATGCTTCCTGGTATTTGGCAATGGCTTCCGGGTATTTACCCTCATCATGCAGGGCAATCCCCTGTTTAACCAGTGCAACCGCATCATCCTTGTTTTGTGAAAAAACATGTGATGAAAAAGCAGAAAATATAAATAGCAGCAAAAATTGGTGATAGGTTTTCATGCTTAAATTTAAACACTGAAATCCGAAAAAGAAAGTGCTTTAAAACTTTCTTTCCGTTGCTGTAACCCAAGCCTCCAATGTCTTACGCTTATCATCATTTTGCTGCAGCCATTGATTATCGGCGGCTTTATTGGCGCTCAGATCCATTAACCGGGCAAATGCTGGCATGTGCTCTGTTTGGGCCAGCTTGTAAAAAAACGAGGCGTAATAATTTCTAAAAAAGTCATTCCCTGTTTGTTTTTCGGCCAGTTGATCAACAGCCACAAATATAGCTTTAAGCTGAGCCGCCAGCAGATCGGCCGGCGATGCGTATCTCCTCAATGCAGTCGTCGCTACCGCCGCCGAAAGCGCTTTATTTAAGGCAATGTTCGAGGCATCCGTTTTTTCGGTCTTGAGGGTGCCGCCCTTTAAAATGCTCTGCATATTGATATACGCCTCGACCGAGCGTGGACCATCGGGCTCCAGCAATAAAAAGCTGCAAAGCCCCAGTAAAGCAGCCGCCCTTTTGTTTTGATGAAAAGTAACCAAGCCATACAAACGCTGGCTGTTGGCGTGTTTGGGGTCGAGCTTAATGGCATTGATGGCAGCCAATTCTGCATCGGCATATTTTCCAGCCCTGAAGTAGGCCAGCCCGATATTAAAAAAGAGCGGCTGATAGTCGGGCTTTAACGCTATCCCTGCTTTGTAAGCATCAATGGCTTGTTGAGGTTGATGTGCGGCATCATAAATACTGCCTAAAAGCTCATAAGCCGGGCCGGTAAAATTGTTGTTTGTTTTAATCACTTTATTCAAATAAGGAATACCATCGGCCCCTTTGCCTGACGCAAAAAGCGAGTAAGCCAGCTGGTAATTAGCCTGCGTATTTTCGGGGTCGGCACTTAATGCTTGTTTATATTTTTCGATGGCGCCGGCATAATTCCGTTCGTTGTTAAGCTGAACGCCCTGTTTTATTAGGGCATTAACATCAGTATCCTGGGCGTAAGCTAAAACTCCAGGGAATAAAATGGATATAATAAGACAGATCTTTTTCACAATATTCATACTTAAACATACAAAGAGTAACAATTAAACGAAAAAAATTAAAACTTTAATTCATTCATGAGGTATAATTTCTAATTTTCGCATCCGTTTAAGAGTGAGAAATTTATTATGAGATTAGTGTACCAAAGCGTTCTAACATTTGCCGCCTCCCTATTGATATTAACGTCCTGTTCGTCAAAAAACAATGATAAAAATAAAAGTGTAGACCCTGCTAAAAGCAAGCCATTAGATACTGTGGCACTGCTGGCCTATAACCCCAAAAATGCCGATAAAAGGATCGACGAAGTGATGAAGGAACTGCATCGCACCCGTGGCTTTAACGGCAATGTGCTGGTTGCAAAAAAAGGCAAGATCATATATGAGAACGCCATTGGCTGGGCCGATTACCTGCATCGCGACAGCCTGAAATTAGGTTCGCAGTTTGAACTGGCTTCGGTTACCAAAACCATGACCTCCACCGGTATTTTAATGCTGATGGAGCGGGGCAAGCTAACGCTTGATGATAACGTAAAAAAATTCTTTCCCGATTTCCCCTATGATGGCATCACCATACGCCTGTTACTTACGCACCGATCGGGCATGATGAACTATGTATATTTTATTGATGATATATACCGCAGCCAGCACCTGAACCAACGCAAAGGCCTTACCAACGCGGATGCCATGAAAATGATAGCCGAATACAAGCCGCGTCCGTTTAATGTGCCCAACAAAAGATTTTTATATAACAACTCCAACTTTATGGTGCTTGGCGCCATTATCGAAAAGGTGAGCGGTATGTCATATGCCCAGTTCATGAAACAGAACGTATTTATCCCGGCCAGCATGATGCACACCAACGTTTATTCAAAAGCCGTGTACGATAAAATACCGGTTGACGTGGTTGGGCACGACAGGGGGCAGTGGCGTTATTCGGTAGCACAGAACTTTTTGGATGGCCCGGTAGGCGACAAAGGTGTTTACAGTACTATTGCTGATCTTTTTTTGTTCGACCGTGCATTACGTGCCGGCAGGTTGCTGAAACAGGCCACGCTTGATTCCGCCTACGTGCCTCGTAACCCTATGCTGCATGGGCACTTTAGCTATGGCTATGGCTGGCGTACATTTACCGCGCCCGGTCAGGAGGTTATTTACCACACCGGCTGGTGGCATGGTTTCAGGCACATTTATTTGCGCGATATGAAAAACGATATCACGATTGTGCTGTTATCTAATTTAGCCAATGGCAGCTTACTGAAGCTTGATGACCTGTTTAAAGCCGCGGGTATGCCTGTAGTACGTAAAAGCGCATACAAGGGCAATGGCGATACCAGTGATGATTAATTTTTGGTGAGTAGTTGACTAAGTGAATGGCTAATTTAAAATCAAGGTAATTTGCAAATCTGTAATTCTGTCTGAACCACGATTAAACAGATTTTTTAGATTTATAGGATTAAAAAAATCGGGGAAATCCATTAACGGCGCAGCCCTCTTGAACACCAATAAAAAATTAAATCGTGAAAAATCCCATAAATCCTGGTTCAGATAATTTTCACAAATAAAATTTTAAATATCATGTTTGATAAATTAATGGAGGCCCAACAAAAGGCGGGCGAAATAAAAAAAAGATTGGATGCCATCACGGTATCCGGAGCGGCCGAGGGTGGAAAAATTACGGTAACAGCCAATGGCAATAAAGTTGTACAGTCTGTACATATCGATAGTGATTTTTTAGCCGGCGCGGATAAGGAAGAGGTTGAAGAATTATTAGTAGTGGCCATTAACAAGGCTATGGAACAGGCCGAAAACATAAGCCAAAGTGAAATGGCTGCCATGACCAAAGATATGCTTGGCGGCTTAGGCGGCATGTTTGGAAAATAGACTGCCCTTTAACTCTCTGAAAGGGAAACTTTAGAAGCATCACTTTGTAACTTTTTTGCCACGATAGGGTTATGTGTTGCAACACTTAGTTATAAGTATTTAATTTTGATCTACTTTAATAAATATCAACTATGAAAACTACTTATTACGGTCAATCAACTATTGAAATAGAAACCGGCGGCAAAAAGTTGCTGTTTGATCCTTTTATTACGCATAACCCACTGGCTAAGCATATTGACATCAAGAGCATTAAACCTGATTATATTCTGGTATCGCACGGGCATGGCGATCATGTGGCCGACTTAATTGAGGTACAAAAGAACAGCGGGGCCAAGGTTATCTGTATTGCCGAAATAGCCGACTGGCTTAACAGCAAAGGAGTTGATAATGTACACGGATTGAATATTGGCGGAGGCTTTAATTTTGATTTCGGACGGGTTAAAATGGTTAATGCCATACATTCCAGCACCATGCCCGATGGCGCACCGGGTGGTAACCCAGCTGGGTTTGTGATATATGCCACAGAAGGTAAAAACGTATATTTTGCCGGCGATACCGCCCTTACCTATGATATGAAACTGCTGGAAGATGAGAATCTTGAATGGGCGTATTTACCCATTGGCGATAACTATACCATGGGTGCCGATGATGCCATAAAGGCCGCTGGGTTTATAAACTGCAAAAATATTATTGGTATGCATTACGATTCCTTCCCGGTTATAGTAATTGATAAGGATGACGTGGCCGAAAAGTTTATCAAAGCAGGCCTTAATTTAAAGCTTCCCGCAATAGGCGAAACTATTGAGTTGTAGGAAATTAATGATAAGTCATGCCGAACTTGTTTGGGCACCCCACAAGTAGAGCTTGTCCTGAGAGATCCTAAAACAAGTTCAGGATGACAAATCTCTAAACCCGCTTATTATCAACAAAAAAGCCTCCCGAAATACATCGGGAGGCTTTTTTGTTGTTGATCAGGATTACCGTTTCATCTTCGTGGTGTCTTTTTTCATGGTAGTATCCTTCTTCATTTTTTTGTGTTTCATTTTTTTCTTGGTAGTATCGGTTTGCATTGTACCATTTGTTGTTTTTACTACCGGACCATACGCAAAAACGCTTCCAAAAGAGATCGCTACTAAAGCAATCATACAAAGAGCCTTTTTCATAGTTTTTAAGTTTTAATTTAAATAGTTTTATCTTTTTAAATAGTTTTATTTACTTATAACAAATTAACTATGGATTGTTTGCGTTAATTTTCAATTAAATAATTGTACCGTTAGGTATGATAGCCCGTTTTTTTACAACCACAATGCCATCCTGTACGGTATGTGTTCCAAAATCCCCGTCAGGTAGTGCTGCACCAACGTTTATTTGCACATCGTTACCAATATAGGTGTTCTTATCAATAATGGCGTTTTTGATCTTGCACCTATCGCCTATACCCATTATTGGCGAACTGCTCAGTTTCAATTCGGCAATTTGCTCCAGCGTTTGATAATTATCACTACCCATTACATAACAGTTCTCAATAACTGTATCAACACCAATACGGGTGCGTATACCAATTAAAGAGCGTGTAATTTGTTTTGCATTGATAATACAACCATCGGCAATAATGGAGTGCTCAAGCAATGTGCCAGATATTTTTGATGGCGGCAGCATGCGGGCCCTGGTATATATATGATTTTCGCCGAAAAGGTTGAATTTCGGAATGTCATCAGTTAAACCAAGATTGGCTTCAAAAAACGATGGAATAGTACCAATATCTGTCCAGTAACCTTCGTACTGGTAACTTGCTACCTTATGCTCCGAAATTGATTGCGGGATAATCTCCTTACCGAAGTCGGTACGGTCATTGCCTTCCAGCAACTCATATAAAAGCTTACGGTTAAAGATATAAATACCCATCGAGGCCAGGTAAACCCTGCCTTCGGCTTTCATTTCATCGCTTACCTCTGAGGCCCAGCTTTCAAAATCTTTTTTAGGCTTTTCAATAAAAGCTGTAACCATGTTATTTTCATCGGTTTTTAATATACCGAATCCCGGAACATCAGCGGCATCAACAGGGATAGTAGCTATAGAAATTTCGGCACCTGTATCAATATGCTGACCGATCATTTCCTCAAAGTCCATCTGGTATAATTGATCGCCCGACAGGATGAGCACATAGTCAAAATCATGCACCGCGAGGTGGTGCAAGCTTTGCCTCACCGCATCGGCCGTCCCCTGGTACCAGGTTACATTTGATGGTGTTTGCTCTGCCGCTAAAATATCAACAAAAGCATCACTAAAGCTGCTGAAGTGATACGTGTTTTTGATATGCTTATTTAACGATGCCGAGTTGAACTGCGTTAGCACATAAATACGGGTAATACCTGCATGGAGGCAATTAGAAATTGGAATGTCAACCAGGCGGTACTTACCGGCAATAGGAACGGCCGGCTTGGAGCGTGTTGCCGTAAGGGGGGATAAACGACTGCCCTGGCCACCGCCAAGCACAATTGAAATTACTTTAGATGTCATATCGTAGGGTTTAAACTTTCATATAGGTCATTATATTCTTTTGCCGAACGATCCCATGAAAAATCGAGCGCCATCATGCGTTTGCGTAATAACTGTAGCTGGGCTGTGTTTTGATAAAGTACAATGGCCCGCGAAATTGCCAGGCATATATCATCAACAGAGGCCTGGTTAAAACGGATACCATAACCGTCCTCATCGCCAAAATCAATAACCGAGTCAATTAATCCACCGGTGCTGCGTACCAATGGCATCGTACCATATCTTAGCGAGTATAGTTGGTTAAGGCCACATGGCTCCACCCGCGAAGGCATGAGTAAAAAATCGGCCCCGGCATAAATAAGGTGCGCCAGGGCTTCATCATAACCAATAAACACATTACACTGGCCGGGGTATTTGTCTTTAAGCTCCAGCAAGGGAGTTTCCATTTCCTCCTCGCCCGAGCCTAGTATTAAAAAGTTAGCCTCGCCCGGGTTTTCCGTAAGGCTGCGTTCAATAGCCTCAGGCAGCAGGTCGGCGCCTTTCTCAATTACCAGGCGGCCTATAAATGTAAACAAGGGCTTGTTGGGGTTTAAAGCAAACCTTTCGCAGAGTGCCTCTTTATTGGCCTGCTTACCTTTTGCCAATTGCTTTACAGTGAAATTCGCGGCTATCATGGCATCGGTTTTGGGATTCCATACTTCGGTGTCAATACCGTTGATAATACCGTATCCCTTAGCACTTTCAATCCAAAACAAATACTCCAGCCCGTTTGAGTTAATAGTAAGCTCACGCAGATAGGTTGGAGATACGGTTGTATAACGCCAGCAGCATTTTACCGCGGCTGCCAGTGGGTTAATGCCTCCGGCCCAATCAAGCAAACCGGTTTTTGTAAGGTCGATCTCGGGCAGGTACGACAGGTTTTCCCAACCAAAAGCGCCGTGGTATTGCCCGTTATGAATAGTAAATACAGTTGGTATATTAGCCAGTCGCCGGTATAATTTAGAATGATACATTAAGAACGGCACCAAACCCGAATGATGGTCATGGCAATGGATAATATCGGGCGTTTGGTAGGTATAGCTTATCCAATCTAAAAACGCCAGCTGAAAAGCAATAAACTGTTCTCTTTCGTCGGGGTAACTATATACATTTTCGCGATCAAGCAAACCCGGAATCCTCACTAAAAAAAGCTCAAAACCAAGTTTATTGGTTTTTTCCTTTAATATCTCGAAGTAAAGCCTACGGGTGCCCAATAGCGTGGCCGCACTGAAAACAATGTCAAATTCATTTTCGCGGGTAAACTTACGGTCGTAATAAGGCATTACAACTGCCGCCTGCAACCCCAACATATTTTGGTATTTGGGCAGTGCGCCAACAACATCAGCAAGCCCGCCAACCTTAGCAACAGGGTAACATTCAGCACTCAGATGGTATATTTTCATTCAGGTTTTATTAGCTCAATTTAAGCAAAGATTACTAAAAGAGAAACCTATAATGATTAATATAGTTTTTAAAATTTAGCGGGATTATTGTAAAAAACTTTTTAAAGTTTTACGCCTTAATTTGAAGTATTTGCACTAAAAGCGGCGAAATGATGGAAGAATGTTTTGGGCCTTAGGTACACTAAGCTGAGTTTGTGGCATAAAAACGTCTGATTTATGCTTAGATGGGTTTTGGTTAATACAAGTATGTAGTTATTTCTGTGTATTAATAATCCATAAACCAATCATAACCCATTATATTCTGATAGTCGCGGGGAACTGCTGATAATGTTTTTTTATTTTTAGGATCATTGTAACGATGCACCAGGTAAAACTTTTTCTTTAGTGTATCTGCGGGATAAATGTATTCAACGGTATCAATGTTCAATCCGTTCCACTTATATTTATAAAGCGGCACCTCTCCGGGATGTCCATATTCAACACCGCGTATCAGTTTTTCAGATGGTGAAAATGTTGGGTTAATGAACCGATATGCTGAAGTAAAATTACCAGCGTGCGGCCGGTATAAATAAACATTATAAGCATTACGGGCACAGCAGCCCGATGTGGCATACCAGTTATATAAAAAGTCTTTGAAATGGTCGCCATTAACATCTCTTACTTCAAAGCCCAGATAGTTTAAATAGCCTTCATCCCAGCTTATTAATAAATGGAACTGATTACCATCAAGCAAAAAAACATTGATATGTACATCAATATCGTTGTTCTTGTTAACAACGATCAGATGCTTTTTGTCGTTTGAAAATAAATGCCCAAAAACGAGTTTTGCATACAACGAGGTATCACTATAGATGATTAACTTTTTTTTATAAGATGACCGGCCCTTATGTTGAAGCGCATATTTCAAAGCAGTATCAATAATTCTTTTTTGTGCGATACTATCGGCTATTCCTTCTTCTTGTTGCTTTTGTCTTATAGAATCTATCCGTTCAATTTTTATTGAATCAGGATGCGTCTGTGCTTTTATAGCAATTGTTTTGTTATTTGGCTGTCGGCAGCCAAATAACAAAACCRCAATAAAGGCGATATACCATTTCACAACTGCATCAGTTTATCAATGCGCTTCCAGCCAGTTCAATCCAGTACCAATCTCTACCATAATAGGAACCGTAGTTTTAATGGCGGTTTTCATGTTGTGCATAATAATGGGTTTCACAATTTCAATTTCATCGTTTGGCACATCAAACACCAACTCATCATGTACCTGCATGGTCATGCGGGCATCCAGTTTTTGCGCTTTAAACTCGCGGTGAATATTGATCATGGCAATCTTGATCATATCGGCCGCCGAGCCTTGTATCGGGGCGTTAATAGCGTTTCGCTCTGCAAAACCACGCACGGTCGCGTTGGCCGAATTAATATCGCGCAGGTACCTACGCCTGCCCATCAGGGTACATACATAGCCATTTTCACGGGCAAAGTTCATGGTATCGCTCATGTATTGTTTTATACCGGGGAACTGTGCAAAGTATTGTTCAATAATATCAGCGGCTTCCTTACGCGGTATGCCCAGGTTTTGTGATAACCCAAAAGCCGACTGCCCATAGATGATACCGAAGTTAACCGCTTTGGCATTGCGACGCTGGTCGCTGGTTACTTCATCAAGCGCGATACCATAAACATTGGCGGCTGTCGCTGTGTGAATATCCAGGTTATCAACAAAAGCCTGCATCATGTTAGGGTCCTTGCTGATCTCGGCAATAATGCGCAGTTCTATTTGCGAATAATCTGCCGATACAATGCTGTGACCACTATCGCGCGGGATAAAAGCCTTGCGTACCTCGCGGCCGCGTTCGGTACGGATAGGTATATTTTGCAGGTTGGGGTTAACACTGCTTAAACGCCCGGTTGCTGCAACTGCCTGGTTGTAAGAGGTATGCACGCGACCGGTCTTGGAGTTCACCATTGTTGGAAGCGCATCAACATAAGTTGATTTTAATTTTTGCAGCTGGCGAAAATCCAGTATATCCCTTACTATATCGCTTTTGGCAGCAAGGGAAAGTAACACATCCTCACCAGTTTGATACTGGCCGGTTTTGGTTTTTTTGGCCTTAGGGTCAAGCATTAGTTTTTCAAACAATACTTCGCCCAGTTGTTTTGGCGATGCGATGTTGAACCGTACACCCGCTTTTTCATATACAGTTTTTTCGAACCCGGCTATATCGGTTTCCAGTTGTTTGGAGAACTCGCGCAGTGTATCATGATCTATTTTTACACCCTCGTACTCCATATCGGCCAGTACATATATCAGGGGGTGCTCAATTTCGTTGATCAGCTTTTCGCTCTCGACCTGCTTTAGTTTAGGTTCAAAAATGGTTTTAAGCTGTAGGGTGATGTCGGCATCCTCGGCGGCGTATTCTTTTATCTTTTCAATTTCCACATCGCGCATATTGCCCTGATTTTTACCTTTGGGACCAATAAGCGAAGTGATAGAAACCGGTTTGTAGCCCAGGTAGTTTTCAGACAATACGTCCATACCGTGGCGGGTATCCGGGTCAATCACATAGTGCGCCATCATGGTATCAAACAGGCTGCCCTTTACCTGAACGCCATACCATTTCAGTATCAGGATATCAAACTTAATGTTTTGTCCTATTTTGCCTATTTGTTCATGTTCAAGTACCGGCTTAAATTCGGTTACTATACTTTTTGCATCATCCTGATTAGCCGGAACAGGCACATACCAAGCCTCGCCCGGCTTCACCGCGAATGACAGGCCCACCAGCTCGCAAAAGTTGGCATCGGTACCTGTGGTTTCGGTATCAAAGCAAATAGTTTGCTGCTGCAATAGCAAGGCTATCAGCTCTACGCGTTTTTCAAGCGTATCGGCCAAGTGATATTCGTGCGGTACATTATTAATATTTTTAGCGGCGCTGGTAGCATCTTCATAAATGTCTTCCACATCAACCGTCATGGTGGTGCGGGCGGTGGCAACAGGATCGCCAAACAGGTCGGTTTGTACCGAAACCGCTTTCATTTCGGTAATGCTGAAATCGTCGCCAAAAACACGCCTGCCCAGGGTACGGAACTCCAGCTCGGCAAAAAGCGGTTCCAGCAGATCTTTGCTTGGCGCGCACATCTCCAGGCCTTCCTCGTCCAACTCAACCGGAACATTTAATAATATGGTAGCCAGTTTTTTTGATAGCAAACCCTGTTCTGCAAATTGCTCTATATTTTCGCGTTGCTTGCCTTTTAACTCATGGCTATGGCTGATGATCTCTTCCATAGATCCATACTGTTTAATGAGCGCCTTAGCTGTTTTTTCGCCAATGCCGGGAATGCCGGGGATGTTATCAACAGCATCGCCCCATAAACCTAAAATATCAATAACTTGCTCTACGCGCTCTATTTCCCATTTCTCCAGCACTTCCTTAACACCCAGGATCTCCATTTCGTTACCCATGCGGGCTGGTTTGTAAATGCGGATGTTATCAGATACCAGTTGTGCAAAATCCTTATCAGGAGTCATACAGTATACCTGGTAGCCCTTTTGTTCGGCCTTTTTGGCCAGGGTACCTATAATATCATCAGCCTCATAACCGTCAGAAGTAATAACGGGGATATTGAAACCCAGTATCACCTTAATTACATAAGGCAGGGCTTTGGCAAGGTCCTCGGGCATGGCTTCACGGTGGGCTTTGTAGGCCTCATATTCGGTATGGCGCTCGGTTGGTGCTTCGGTGTCAAACACCACGGCCATGTGTGTTGGCTTTTCTTTCTTCAAAACATCAAGCAGGGTATTGGTAAAACCCATTACCGCCGATGTATTTAATCCGTTCGACGTAAACCGCGGACTTTTACTTAAAGCAAAATGCGCCCGGTAAATAAGGGCCATGCCATCCAAAAGAAATAGTTTTTTCATTATTTATGATTACACTGATATTGTTATGATTGCACCGATAAATGGCGACAACACTGATTATCAGTTGATATAAATTAAAGATTAAATTGATTTGTATCTTTTCAAAAATACAATTTATGTTGATGAATAATGCTTATCCACTTCCTAAAAATCAAATCCAGACATCATCTTCAAAAATCAGTCAAATCATCAAATAATCGGTGTAATGGCTACCTAAAATCGCAGTTCGCCAGGTGGTCGTTCACCATACCGGTAGCTTGCATGTGGGCATAGCAAATAGTAGTACCAAAAAATTTAAAACCACGCTTTTTCATGTCCTTGCTTATAGCATCAGATATTGGCGTACTGGCCGGTATGCTTTTTTCGGGATGATTGGTGAGCGGCTTGCCATCGGGCATAAAACTGTACAGGTACTTATCAAACGAGCCAAACTCCTTTTGTACTTCAATAAACAATTTAGCATTGTTGATAGCTGCTAAAATTTTTAAGCGGTTACGAATAATGCCGGTATCCTGCATCAGCCGCTCTACATCTTCATCAGTAAAAGCAGCTACCTTTTTAACATCAAAATTGGCAAAGGCTTTCCGGTATCCTTCGCGGCGGCGCAAAATAGTGATCCAGCTTAAACCAGCCTGTGCCGATTCGAGTACCAGGAACTCAAACAATATCTTATCGTCATGGGTGGTTTTTCCCCATTCCTTATCATGGTATTCCATGTACAACGGATCGGTACCGGCCCAGGAGCAGCGGGTTGTTTCTTTGGTTGACATAATTTATTTGTTAAAAAATTATAAAATGCGTCATTGCGAGGCACGAAGCAATCCCCGATAAGCAAGTCCGCTCTGTATAGCATAGAGATTGCTTCGTACCTCGCAATGACGTGATGGTTATATAGATTGTGTCAAAACTAATTTCTACCGGCAATTCCGCAACCCATAACTTGCTAAGCTTCATTCAACTCATCCCAATACTCCACGGCCCGGCGGTAATGAGGGATCACGATGGAACCGCCTACCAGATTGGCTATCATAAATACCTCGTTCATTTCGTCGTGCTTTACACCAGCCTCGTGGCATTTGCCCAGGTGATATTTAATACAATCGTCGCAGCGCAAAACCATGCTGGCTACCAGGCCCAGCATCTCTTTTGTTTTAACATCTAATGCGCCTTCGGCGTAGGAGGTGGTATCCAGCGCGAAAAAGCGTTTTATATTGGTATTAGCCGTTTCCATTATCCTGTCGTTCATTTTGGTACGATAGGCGTCAAATTCTTCTATTAGTTTTCCCACGGGTTATTAATTATTGAGTTACCGGATCAGTGAATTATTTATTACTAATTTAATTAGCATTTAAAGGTATAAATATTTATTTTTATCCCAAGAGTTTTAAACCAATTTTTACAGGATAATCAAAAAAGTTATGGATAGTCTATCACCCAATATTTTTGTTAATGATATTAATGCAACTATATCCTTTTATCAGCAATTAGGTTTTAAATTGATAGTTACCGTACCCGAAACCGGCACCGACCTGGTTTGGGCTATGATGGTGAATGGCGGCGTTATCATCATGTTTCAGACCTATACCAGCCTGGGTAACGACCTGCCGGATATTAGCCGGCAGGACGGTGGTTCATTACTACTGTACATTAAACTAAAAAACATCAGGGCTTTTTTTGAGGAGATAAAGGATAAGGTTACCATACTGCATGGCCTGCAGAAAACTTTTTATGGCGCTACCGAGTTTTCTATAAAGGATATTAATAATTATGTATTGACCTTTGCGGAGGACGAATAGTCTTTTTTAATGTAACTCATGATCAACTTTAAACGGGCCGACCATATACACATCTGCGTTCCGCATGATAGACTGGAAGAGGCAAGATTATTTTATACCAACGTCATTGGCCTGCAGCTAATGGAAAGGCCTGATGTATTTTCATCAACCGGTTATTGGTTTAAGGTAGCCGATATTGAGTTACATATAGGGGTTGAAGATAGTATGCCGCGTTCCATAAGGCATACAGCTATGGAAGTTAGCGATATTGCAGCCGCCCGCAAGCACCTTAAAAATAATGATGTTGAAATTGTGGAAGAACCCGTAATTGCCGGTCGTACGCGTTTTGCTTTTATTGACCCGTTTGGCAACCGGATGGAGTTGTTGCAAATGCTATAAAGCCAGCTCGATTGATGGATCCCAAAACAGGGTTTTAAAATCCTGTACCTGATCGTCTTTTACTTTTACACCCTCGCTTTCCAGCAACTCCTGCATCAGGTCGCCGCCGAAATGGAATTTTGCGGTAAGCAAGCCATGCCGGTTTACAACCCGGTGCGCAGGTACTTTGGGCACTACTTTGCCGGCCGCCTGCATGGCATAACCCACCATCCGCGATGAGCCTTTAGTACCTAAATAGGCGGCAATTGCCCCATACGAGGTTATCCTGCCCGGAGGGATAAGCCGGGCTACCTGGTACACTTTATCAAAAAAATTAATATCGTCCATTATTAAAGCTTAAAGCTGAATACATAAAGCTTAAAGCTCCACCATAAGCTAAGTGGCTTTAAGCAAAAGAAAACTTAAGGTAGTTAATGTTCTTATTATCTTTTAAATATTTTTTCTCGTAATATGTTTTTATCGATAACACTTCATCGGCATGGGGCGAGTGGTAAAGGTCCTCGGTTTTAACGTATAGCCTGAGTTTTAACTCTTCTATCTTTTCGGCAGTGTAAGCGTGCAGGCCATCATTATCCGTTTTTAAATTGATATAGCCGCCGGGTTTTAAAATTTCGGTGTACTTATCCAAAAACCGGGGCGAGGTGAGGCGTTTTTTTTCGCGGCTCAACTGCGGCTGCGGATCAGGGAAAGTTATCCAGATCTCGTCAATCTCGCCATCGGCAAAATAATCAAGCAGGTTTTCTATCTGTATGCGCAAAAAGGCTACGTTAGGCACGTTTTCTTCAATAGCGGTTTTAGCGCCACGCCAAATGCGGTTGCCTTTATAATCAATACCAATAAAATTTTTATCGGGAAACAGGTTGGCCAGGTTTACGGTGTATTCGCCTTTACCGCAGGCCAGCTCCAAAACTACCGGATTGTTGTTTTTAAAAAAACTTTTGCTCCATTCGCCTCTAAAAGGCTTGCCGGCATCTAACTGTAATACATTGCTAAAGGTATCAATCTCAGCAAAGCGCTTTAATTTATCTTTTCCCACTTTTTTAAATAAAGTGCAAAAATAGCCTTTTCTTTAAATTGTGAAACCTTTGTTTAAGTGGATTAAAGAACTACCGGCGGCGGCACAGACGGCATCGGCTTAAAGGGTTCTCCGGGCTTTTTGGTTGCCTTACTAAAAAGCGATTTTACTTTACCCCAAATTCCGCTCACCGCATCTTCGCTAATATAGTGCGATGCCTTTTGCGATACCAGGCCCACCAATGCTTTAACTAAAAAGTTAGAGTGTTTGAACAGAGTTTTATTTAACGTAACGGGTAATACAATTCTTGATAACAGGCCTAAAAAATCCTGGCTAAAAATACCTGGCTGTTTAGCCCCATCATGGCTGCTGCCTGAATTTATCAGGGACATTATACTTGAAAATATAGCAGATGGGCTACTAAAGCGCGCAGCTAATGCAGTGCCTTGCTGGTTTTCAATAACACGCATCCTGGCAATTTCTTCCCGCAGATCGTCAATATTTTTTATTTGGAAGTCCATTGCTTTTACTTTTTAAATAATTTTTGGACAAAGAGATTAGCAAGCGGCTTTTCAATACGCTCCTTATTGAGTTTTATAACAACTGCAATAATTAAATAAATAAGGGCAACACACCCAAAACCTTCCCAAAATGATTGCAATACATCAGATAAATAATAAGCTAAAGTAAAGCTGGCAAATATAAAGGCCAATACCATGCTTATGGCGGTAATGGCATCTGTGATCACACTTGCTAAAATTGAAGTTCCACCTTCAATAGCCTCATATTTTAAAAGCTTAAAACGCGTTTCAGCATATTCTTTCAGCTGATCAACAATTGGCGGTAATGGTGGTGGTGTTTCTTTTTTGGCTTCCATATATATTTAATTTATATATCCCGGATAATTCATTTCCATGAACAATCCGGGATGGAGGTAAATTATGCGTGTTCCAGATCGTCCTGATACTCTTCTTCGGCGCCCCTGATCTTTGATTTTATATTTTCAACCACCTTATCCTTTAAACCCACCAGGTTATCGATCTCGGCTGCTGCGGTTTCTTTAATAGAATCACCAAGGTTTTTTAATGATTCGGTAAGTTTGTCGCGTGTTTCGTTACCTTTATCCGGTGCAAATAAAATTCCTAACGCTGCCCCTGCCGCCAAGCCTGCAAGCAATGCAACAACTACTTTTGTGTTATCATTCATTGTAATATAATTTTAAGTTGAACATTTGTTTTAATATGATTAAATACCTTGCCAAATATCATAAATCAGCTAATTTGTCGGTAATTTCTGTATAAATTGTTTTTTTGGACCTATTGGATTCTGCAACTGTGTTCACAAAAGTATTCAATATGCCCGGTCAGTTTTCAGGAGTGCGTATGCGTTCCAAACGGTCGGCGGCCATCCTGTTTGTTTCATATATCTCTATCAACAGTAAAAAATACGATAATAATACCGGCCCAAAAACCAGGCCCAAAATTCCAAAAAGCGGCAAACCTATAAACACCCCTATAACCGATATAATGGGATGGGTATTGGCTATACGCTTGTTGATGATCATTCGTAAAACGTTATCAACGTTGCCTATAAATAACAACCCGTAAGCTAACAGTAAAATTCCATTTAAAGTATGCCCTTGTGCAAATAATATGATACTTGCCGGTATGCATAGCGTTGGTGCACCTACCACCGGCAAAAATGAAATAAATACAGCAATAACCCCCCAAAACACCGGATCGCCGATGCCAAATATCCAAAAACCATTGGCTAATAGTACACCTTGCGTAATAGCTATTATTCCTTGTCCTAAAACGTTTGAATAGGTAGAATCGCGCAGGGCTGCTGCAAATTTTAATGCATGTTGCTCGCGGAAGGGGGCATATTTTAATAAACCGGCCTCAAACTCCCCAATCTGCGTAAGCATAAAGTACAACAAAAAATAAAGTACCAGCAAGGTTATGATAATGCTTGCCGCGCTGCTTAATATGGAAGGAAAAAGTTCAGTAACAAACGTTCCTAATTTTTGCAGTGTATTTTCGGCAAAATGAGGTTGATTAAGGTTAGCGGCGGCAAAGGCATCAATTTTTGTAGTCCATTGTTCAATTGGCAGCGATTTTAGGTTGATACTGGATATTTTACCTACCACCATAATACTCAATGACAAAAACGGGATCACAATAACGATAAGAGAAGAAAAAATGATAAGCAGAGCGACCAACACTTTGTTCCAGCCTTTTTTTTCGACCAGGTTAATATACAAGGGTCTGAAAATGGTGAACAACACAATGGCACCTAATATGGAGCTAAATAAACCACTCAGTGCGTACAGCAAAAAACAACCAAGCACAACAATGCTTACCAGGATGATGTTATTACGCTGCTTATAGTTAAAAATTGACATTAAGGCTTGGCTTTTAGAAATCCATAAAAAAAGAGTCAAGGGTTAAGACTAATGATCAAAATTATCGTCTTGATTCCTGACTCTCATCTCTTGATTCTCATTGTTATGTTAAACAAAAAAACGCCAAAAAGGTTTAGCGTTTTTAAAGTATTATATGCGATAAAAAAGGCTATTTCGTATCATCAAGAAGTATATTTATCTGGGTTGAACTTCTTGAAATTGTATCCAGATAAAACAGGCAATCGGCAGAGGCATCGGGCATTTCGTACTTCAGCTGTTCAAGCGCCAAATAAATATTAGAAAGCTGATTTTTAATATCGTGCTTTAGTTTACGCAGGCTTTCCTCGCTTCGCCCTTGCTGCTCCTCTTCCATTTTATTTAAGGTTTATGGCCTTCATTTTATTATACAGTGTTTTACGGTCGATATTTAATATCTCAGCGGCTTTTGTCTTATTAAAATTAACCTCTCTTAAAACTTTAATAATAGTTTCATATTCGGCTTCGAGTGCCGCGTTTTTAAGATCGTGGCGTATTTCTTTTATCTCCGGCACCTCATAGGTGTTGGTATGGGCATGGGAGTGCTCAAACGAATGTGTTTTAAAATTAGATATTTCAAGAGGCAGCGCCTTCATGGTGATCTCACTTTCTTCGGCTAATAAAGCTGCCCGCCTGATCACATTTTTTAGTTCACGGATATTACCCGGCCATCTGTAGTTCATAAAGCAATCAACAACCTCGGCCGAAAACGCGGTTACACTGCGCCCCAGTTCATTATTAGCGATCTTTAAAAAATGCTCGGCCAGTAACATAATATCATTGCCGCGCTCACGCAATGGCGGCATATATATGGTAAACTCATTAAAGCGATGGTACAGGTCTTCCCTGAACCTCCCCTTTTGAATTCCTTCCTGCAGGTTTTCGTTAGTAGCTATAATAATGCGTACATCAAGGTCAATTTCTTTGGTGCTGCCTATCCTTTTAACTTTGCGTTCCTGAACGGTACGCAGTAAGGCCGCCTGGATCTCATAGGAAAGATTACCCACTTCATCCAAAAACAGGGTGCCTCCGTTTGCCATTTCAAAATGCCCGATCTTAGTGTAAAGCGCCCCGGTGAATGACCCTTTTTCGTGGCCAAAAAACTCGCTGGCTGCCAGTTCTTTGGTTAATGAGCCACAATCCATAGCAACAAAAGGTTGGTTGTGGCGCAGGCTGTTAAGGTGTATACTTTGAGCCACCGACTCTTTGCCGGTACCACTTTCGCCCAGTATAATTACGCTGTAATTGGTAGGAGCCACCAACTCTATCTGCCGCAACAACTCTTTTGAAGCCCTGCTGGTGCCGGCAACAAATTCATTGGCGAAAGTCTGTTTTTTATTATCCCGGCCTTTTGATTTATCATTAACCGTATTATCGCTCACCGCTTCTTCAACCAGGGCATAGTGAGTTTCAACGGCTTTATTAATAGTATTTAATATTTCATCGGGATACAATGGCTTGGTAATATAGTCGTATGCGCCCATTTTAATAAGCTCAACTGCCATTTTAATATCAGAGTAACCCGTAATGATGATCACCCCGGTTTTAGGGTATTGATTTTTTATGTTTCTGAGCATTTCGCGACCGTCGGTATCTTCCAACCTGAAATCGCACAGAACGAGGTTAAATTCATCGTTTTTTAGGGCCTCCATGCCACTTGTTCCACTTGAGGCTGTACTTACATCAAAGCCATTGCGGGTTAAAAACTTTGATAGCAATAAAGCCACATTAACTTCATCATCAATGATGAGGATTTTCTTCATAAGAGCAATACTGGTAACGGTAAATGTATTTAAACGTGTTAAGTTACTAACAATGTTGCTAATTTATGGAGCTTTTTTTAAATACAGCCTTTAAACTCAAAAAAAGCATAAACAAAATGGGCGGTCAATTGACCGCCCATTTTGTTTATAGGTATAAGTAGGGCCATATTAAAACCCGTACGCTACACGGATACCCACAAAATTTACTTTGCTGTTATCAACACCACTAGTGTATTTGGTAGTTGCTTCGTAACGAACACCTGCATCAATAAAGTTTCCGTTTGCACTTACCGGGAACTGAACACCTATTTGAGGAGCGTAAACAAATGCAGTTGATTTATCAGCACCAACATCAGATTTGTTTAACAAGAAAGCTGCGCCAGCTTCGCCTTGTACATAAAAGTTCTCGATAGGGAAGAATTTTAAACCTGCTTTAACTGGTATTAAATGAATGTCAGTCGGGTTTATTACTCCGTTTGGTGTAGTGATATCATTCTTACCAAAAATATTATTGTAACCTGCGTTAACAGTAACAAATAATTTGTTTGAAAGAACCGGGATATCTGCTTGTACCGAACCACCTAAGTTCCATTTGTAGCTATCTTTAAAGTTACCTGTTGGGATACCCGCATCAACACCAATGCTGTAACGGATACCGTCTTTAGTTGTAGTTGATGTAGTTGTAGGGGTAGTTGTTTGTGCTTTAGCGCCTAATGCAAATCCTGCAAATGCTAAAACAAGGGCTGAAATTTTAAATGTATTTTTCATAACAATTGTGTGTTTTTGATATATGTTTTATAAACACAATGCAAAGTAAAGCACAGAATCAGATATGATTTTTCATCCAAAAGTCACGAATATTTAATCGCTTGATTAACAATAATTTATTTTTTGACCCGATTGGTATTTTGGTCAGCCCATTGTAAAATAGGCGAATATATCCCTTAGAATTGTCAAATTAACATTGGCTTAACATTGGATCTGCGTTGATAACGGGCTGGTTTCTGCACGTTATCAGCGCAATTTTACTCCGTTTTAAGCTTATTTAATGGAAAAATATAGAAATAGAAGCACAAAGAAGCTTGAATATGCCCGATAATTATTGCTTTAGCAGATCATTCGCCTTTAAAATCCGCTTTTCGCTTGGCTAAAAATGCCGCAACACCTTCCTGAAAATCCTGCGTTCCAAAGCATTTTCCAAACTCCGTTATCTCGGCTTCATAACCATTTACACCATCCGTAAAACCTGCATTTACAGCACGTATAGCAGCAGCCAATGCTAATGGTGCCCTTAATAATATCTTTTGCAACAACACTTCGGCCTCTGTCAACAAATCCTCCGGACAAGCTACATGCGTAACCAGCCCAAATTGCTGAGCCTCAACAGCAGTTATCATATCGGCGGTAAGTATCATTTGTAAAGCTTTACCTTTACCTATCAGTTGGGCCAAACGTTGTGTACCGCCATAGCCGGGTATTAAACCCAGCGTTACTTCGGGCAGGCCCATCTTAGCCGTTTCTGATGCTATGCGTATATGGCAGGCCATAGCCAATTCAAGACCGCCGCCAAGGGCAAAGCCATTTATGGCAGCAATTACAGGCTTATTACCATTAGCAATCAGGTCAAACACTTTTGTTTGTCCTTCACGTGCCAGGGCAGTGCCGGCAGCAACATCAAGACTGGCAAATTCACTAATATCGGCACCGGCAACAAAGGCTTTGGTACCTGCACCTGTAATAATGATACCACCAACATCAGGATTATTAAAAGCTTCAAAAAAAGCGGTATGCAGTTCGGCAAGCGTGTCTTTGTTCAGCGCGTTAAGTTTGCTTTCGCGGTTTATAATAATATACTGTATGCGCTCTTTGTTTTCTATCAGTAAATTTTGAAATTCCATGGGGTTAGCTATTAAAAGTTACGGTGTTCGTGCACCCAGCCTGTAATATAAGCAACAATATCCTGCGTATTGGTTCCGGGCGGAAAAAGCTCGCCAACACCTAATTGTTTTAGCGACAGCATATCATCATTAGGGATAATGCCGCCACCGGTAAGCAGTACATCATCCATTTGCTTTTCTTTAATTAGTTTAATGATCTTGGGGAAAACGGTCATGTGGGCTCCCGATAATATGGATATGCCTATGGCATCCACGTCTTCCTGTAAGGCGGTGTTCACTACCATTTCGGGCGTTTGGCGCAGGCCTGTATAAATCACTTCCATCCCGGCATCGCGCAGGGAGGTAGCAATAATGCGTGCGCCGCGGTCGTGCCCGTCAAGCCCTACTTTGGCAACTAATACACGGATGGGTCTGTTAAAGGTATTACTCATGTAAAACCATATTGGTTGCCGTAAAAGTAAGAAGAAATTTATGATGTTCAATATCCCGGAAATATACCTGAAACGGTCTATTGCTTTTTCAGCCGGTACATATAACTATAGCTCTCGCCTTTTTTTTCCAGGATCAAACTATCGCCTTTGGTAATTTGTGTATAGGTCCCATTCAATAAAAGTCCCCAGTCAAAATTAGCTGTATGAACTAAACTATCCTGAAAAGTTAGCTGGTTGTTATTTACGGTATAGCTGCCGTGGCTCCCAATTGTCATAAAGGTATTTAATGTAGCCTGATATGTTTTACCTGAAATTACAACTTTAACGGTGCCGTTGGCTGCATTAACACTTGAAGAGGTAAATGTACCTGTATAGGTACCTTCTAATTTTACAGGGGTGGCATTATCTTTATTGCAGGCCGCTAAAGTCGCCACGGCAAATAGCATAATAATAAGGCTTTGTGATTTCATGAGTTTGGTGTTTATAATATTACGAAGAATTTAAAGCCAATGCTACAGTCTGTTAAAACACTGGTGTAAACATCCCGTTAAGGCAGGGACATACATCTCCAAAAAATAAATTTTTAACTTTACCGCTTATGATGATCAGTGCGGCAACTCCATTCACTTTACTCGGGCAAAACCTTTTATTACTCCCTCAAAAAGCAATTTTCTGGGAACAGCAAAAGGCATTAATTATTGCCGATGTTCATTTTGGCAAAGTAGGGCACTTTCGCAAAGCAGGCATCGCAGTACCCCGGGATATGGAACAAAGTGACCTGGCAACCCTGTCGGACCTGATCAGTGAATACCGCCCCGAAAAACTATTGTTCCTTGGCGACCTGTTCCATAGCGATATGAATAATGATTGGGATTGGTTCATCCTTTGGCGCAGTCAGTTCCCCAGCCTGCAGATCATCCTGATCAGGGGCAACCATGATATTATTGCCGACAGCCATTATCAAAAACTAAATATCGAACTGTATGATGAATTGTTAATTGGCCCTTTCCTCATGCTGCACCATCCACTACCCGATATACAGTTACAACATGCCGCTGGTTACGTTTTTTGCGGGCACATCCATCCGGGGGTTAGTTTAAGCGGCCGGGGCAGGCAGTCAATTACACTGCCTTGTTTTGCTTTTAGCAGCAAGCAGGCCGTACTGCCGTCTTTTGGTAAATTCACCGGCAAGGTTGCTATCCGCAGCCGGTTAACCGACAAAATATTCGCTGTTTTAAAGGATAAAGTGATCGCTATTGATTAATTACACCTTTAATATATAAGGTATTACACTGTAAATACTGTGTAATTTGAATGCAATTTCTTAGATTGATTCTAAATAGCCTTTTCACGGTCAATAAGCCAATTGCATTTCTATCTTTTGGCATTTAATAAATACTTTTGCCTAAAATAAATCTATTTCATAATGAGCGAATTTAAACAAACCTTTAACTCATCGCTGGGAAAAAAGCTGATCATGGCTTTAACAGGCTTGTTTTTGTGTACTTTTATTATCGTACACGTAGGAGGTAACCTGTTGCTGTTTAGCAACGACAATGGTTTTGGCTTTAATGTATATGCCAATTTTTTAACACATTTTCCGCCTATTGAGGTTGTTGCGTGGATTTTGTACCTGTGTATCGCGGTACATGCGTTATACGGACTTATCTTAACCGTTAAAAACCGCAAAGCGCGCCCGGTAGGTTACGCAGTGCAACCCAAGTCAGATGCCAGCTGGTCATCAAAAAACATGGGCTTGTTAGGCTCTATCCTGTTCCTGTTTATAGTTATCCACATGGGCGACTTCTGGTTTAAATACAAATACACCAATGAGGTTGGCTTTAAGGAGTACCGTACAGACCTGGCTACGGGTCAAACTACGGAGTCGGCCTACACTCCTGTATCTGCCGATTTCAACCACTCCGTTTCTACCGAAAACAATGTGGAAATAGTAAGGGTGAAAGACCTGCACGCACGTGTGTCACACACCTTTGGTAATATCTGGTATGTAATTTTATATGTAATAGCAATGGGCGCGTTATCGTTCCACCTGCTGCATGGCTTTCAGAGTGCTTTCCGCACACTGGGCTGGGTACACCGTAAGTATACGCCTGTAGTATATGCTATTGGCACCTGGTTTTTCGCGGTAATTATTCCGTTTCTTTTTGCCCTTATGCCGGTATACTACTTTTTTGCACACAAATAAGCCCCCCAGCCCCCTAAAGGGGGAGCTTTCAGAGTTCCCCCTTTAGGGGGTTAGGGGGCTAAACTACTCACTAAATATAAAATTAGATAAGAAATGAGTTTAGATGCTAAAATTCCTCAAGGCCCATTAGCCGAAAAATGGAGCAAGCATAAATTTAACCTGAAGCTGGTTAACCCGGCCAACAAGCGTAAATACGATATCATTATTGTAGGTACGGGCTTGGCAGGAGCTTCGGCCGCGGCTTCACTGGCCGAGTTGGGTTACAACGTAAAATCTTTTTGTTTCCAGGATAGTCCCCGCCGTGCGCACTCTATTGCCGCGCAGGGAGGTATCAACGCGGCAAAAAATTATCAGAACGATGGCGATAGCGTTTACCGTTTGTTTTATGATACTATTAAAGGTGGTGACTACCGTGCCCGCGAAGGCAATGTGTACCGCCTTGCCGAGGTATCGGTAAATATAATTGACCAGTGTGTAGCACAAGGTGTTCCCTTTGCACGCGAGTATGGCGGCTTGTTAGATAACCGCTCATTTGGTGGTTCGCAGGTATCCCGTACGTTTTACGCCCGCGGTCAAACCGGACAACAATTACTTTTAGGTGCTTACTCTGCGTTAAACCGCCAGATACATGCCGGCAAAGTAAAGATGTACACCCGTACCGAAATGCTTGATGTGGTTACCATTGATGGTCATGCCAAGGGTATTGTTACCCGTAATATGATCACCGGTGCCATCGAAACACATGCGGGCCACGCGGTGTTATTATGTACCGGTGGTTACAGCAACGTTTTCTACCTGTCAACCAATGCCATTGGGTCAAACGTTACTGCTGCCTGGAGAGCCCATAAACGTGGTGCATTCTTTGGCAACCCTTGCTATACCCAAATTCACCCAACCTGTATCCCGGTAAGCGGCGATCACCAGAGCAAGCTTACGCTGATGTCTGAGTCGTTACGTAACGACGGACGTGTTTGGGCACCTAAAACAGCTGCAATTGCCGAGCAATTACGCAAAGGCACACTGAAGGCTGATCAGGTTAAAGAAGACGACCGGGATTACTTCCTGGAACGTAAATATCCTGCCTTTGGTAACCTTGTTCCGCGCGATGTGGCTTCACGTAACGCTAAGGAAATGGTTGAGGATGGCCGTGGTGTAGGCGCATCGGGTTTTGCTGTATTTCTTGACTTTGCCGACGCCATTAAGCGCCTTGGCGAAGAAACCGTTAAAGCCAAGTATGGTAACCTGTTTGATATGTACATCCAGATCACCGACGAAAACCCATACAAACAACCTATGCGTATTTACCCTGCCGTACACTATACCATGGGCGGCCTTTGGGTTGATTATAACCTGAGCACCAACGTACCAGGCCTTTATGCTTTGGGCGAGTGTAATTTCAGTGACCACGGTGCTAACCGTTTAGGTGCTTCTGCCTTAATGCAGGGCTTATCTGATGGTTACTTTGTGATCCCTTATACCCTTGGCGATTACCTGGCTACCATCGGCCCTAAAAAGGTTGATACCAGCCACCCTGCTTTTGAACAAACCAGGAAGGAAGTAATTGACCACGTAAATAAATTACTGGCATTAAACGGCACCAAAACGGCCGAAGCTTACCACCGCGACCTTGGCCACATCATGTGGGAATATTGCGGCATGGCCCGTACCGAAGAGGGCTTGACAAAAGCCAAAGGACTGATACAAGCCCTTAAAGCAGACTTCTGGAAGAACGCCAAAGTAGTTGGTGAAAATGAAGAGGTGAATGCCTCGCTTGAAAGAGCCGGCCGTGTTGCCGATTTTATTGAATTGGGCGAACTGATGGTTGATGACGCTTTAATGCGCCGTGAATCATGTGGTGGCCACTTCAGGGTAGAATCACAAACAGAAGGCGGTGAGGCAAAACGCGATGACGAGAATTTTGCATTTGTTGCAGCATGGGAGTTTAAAGGTGAAAACCAACCCGAAGTATTGCACAAAGAGCAATTGGTATTTGAATCGGTACATTTATCACAACGTAATTATGCTTAAGTAGTATCAAGTACATAGTATCAGGTATCAAGACAGCTGCATTTGTTTTAAGATACTTGCCAGAAAAGTCTTGATACTTGATACTAACTACCTGATACCATATATACTATATACTTGATACTAAATCTCAAAAAAGATGAGTAACGGAAATATGAACCTGACGCTTAAAGTATGGCGCCAGAAAAACGCTCAAACAGCGGGCAAATTTGTGACTTACAAGGCCGAAAGCATTTCGCCCGATATGTCATTCCTGGAAATGCTTGACGTTGTTAACGAAGGCCTTACCCTTAAGGGTGATGAGCCTATACACTTTGACCACGATTGCCGCGAAGGTATTTGCGGTATGTGTTCTTTATATATTAACGGGCACCCCCATGGGCCAAAACGCGCGGTTACTACTTGTCAGTTACACATGCGTACCTTTCACGATGGCGAAACCATTACCATCGAGCCTTGGCGTGCATCAGCATTCCCGGTAATAAAGGACCTGGCAGTTGATCGTTCTGCGTTCGACAGGATACAGCAGGCTGGTGGTTACGTATCGGTAAATACCGGTGGTGTACCTGATGGTAATGCTATCCCTATCCCTAAAGTAATAGCCGATGAGGCGTTTAACTCTGCTACTTGCATTGGTTGCGGCGCTTGTGTTGCAGCATGTAAAAATGCATCGGCTATGCTATTTGTTTCGGCTAAGGTTACTCAATTAGGCCTGTTACCACAAGGTCAGCCTGAGCGTTATCGTCGTGCACAATCTATGGTAGCTCAAATGGACGAAGAAGGATTTGGTAACTGTACCAATACCGGCGCCTGCGAAGCAGAATGCCCTAAAGAAATTAAGCTGACCAACATTGCCCGTATGAATAATGATTACTTCAGCGCTAAATTATTCCGCGAAGAAGAAATTCACGAAGAACAACATGGTGCTTAATCAAGATTGATCGTCTATATAATAAAAAGGCTTTGGAGATTTTCCAAAGCCTTTTTTGTTGAGCGTTCTTTTATTCCCTCCCTCGGGAGGGGTGCTGCGGCTGGTGTGATGGCAGGGAGGGGTTTCATCGCTGGTTAAACCCCTCCCTGCCCCTCCCAGGGGAGGGAATCGCACTGTCCCCACATTTACCAATTTGTGACCAACTTGCGCTCGTCTATGACGAGTGTTTAATATGGATGGGCGATTATATCGCCCAATCAGCCGAGTTTAAAGCCAATTGATTATTTCCGCCGTTGTTGGTGTTGTCACYATAGGTGTTCGGAAGATTGTAATTGCAGTATATATTCCCTCCCTTGGGAGGGGTGCCGTGGATTGTGAAATGGCAGGGAGGGGTTTATACGTGCGATTAAACCTGTAATGTTCAATAAACCCCTACCTCCCCCTTCCCCAAGGAAGGAATCGCACTAGGCCCAAGCTTTCTTTTTATTTCTTCCCAACACCTATAGTGTTGTCACCAACAACATGCTTTGATAAAATAGTTGTTAGTGACAAACTACCTTTCGCCTTTGACCTTTATCCTTTTACCCCAACTTCATATTTACCGGATCCCATTTAATAACCTTGTTTTCAAAGTAACTATCGTTACAGGCCAGGCAAGGTGCGGCGGCACGGAAACCGAATACAGCATCCTCAACCACGGGTTTTCCAGTTTTCATGGAATCAAAAAAATTGGCAAAATGTTCGTTGGAATCATTGTAGCCTTCAGGTTCGCGATAAATAACATCATCCATTTTGGGCGCCTGCCGGTCGGCTGCAGAATATTTTTTATTATAATCCTCCACAATGGCTTTCTGCATGGCTTCGGGATAAGTTTCGAATGAATCCCATCCACCATAACCCGGGGCTACCGGCATTTTACGTTTACGTATGGTAAAGCCTCCGCCATCGCTCATATCAATAACACCTTCAGAGCCTACTATTTTGGTTGTGGAGCGCTCACCCTCGCCGCTTACAAAATTAACCCGCAAGGTGGTTTGGAAAGCCGGATGCTCAGGTGATTCAGGGTAGGAGATTACCGCGCTCATTACATCAGGCACATTGCGCCCATCCTTCCAGTAGTCAAGGTCGCCAATCGAAAATATTTTGTTGGGTCCTTTGGAGCCGGTTATAAAGTGGATGCCTGTAAGCAGGTGTACAAAAAGATCGCCGGCTACACCTGTACCATATTCGCGATAATTGCGCCATCTGAAAAAACGGTTGCTGTCATAAGCATGCTTCTCTTTACTATTGGCCTGAAACTGATCCCAGTCTACCGTTTGTGCAGAGGCGTCAAGCGGTATAGTATACTGCCACGCCCCTAATGCGCTTTGCCTGCTGAACGATGCCTCGATCGAGTTGATCTTTCCTATAGCGCCGGCCTGGTACAGTTCCTGCGCTTTTTTAAAGGCAATGCTGCTTACCCGCTGACTGCCTACCTGAAAAACAGCCTGGGTTTCCTGCTGCGCCTTTATTTCTTTAAGTCCTTCACTGATGTGATGCACCATGGGCTTTTCGCTGTAAACCGCTTTGCCCTTGCGCATGGCCTCAATAGATATAGGCGTATGCCAGTTATCGCTGGTGGCTACTATTACGGCATCAATATCCTTGCGGTTTAATATCTCCCTATAATCAGCAGTGGTAAAAATATTGTTACCATAAAGTTCTTTAACCCGGTCAAGCCTGCCTTTATACAGATCGGCACAAGCCACCAGTTCAACACCCGGAACGCTTAGGGCCGCCCGTGTATCATTAAAACCCATAATGCCCATGCCTATGGTGGCTATTCTGATCTTATCATTAGAGCTGATCCGTTTTTCGGCCTGTAGTATCCGTTTTTCATGTTCTTCCTTTGCGGCCAGGCTGGTAAGCGATGCCGAAGTAAGAATAACTGAGGTGCCAAATTGCTTTAAAAATTTTCTTCTGTCTGTTGCCATAGGTTTATGCATCAAGGTTTGGTAAATGAATAATTGGTTAATACGATCAGGTATATTTTGCAGGGGCGCAAATACGGGATGTATTTATATGCAATATAAAAGAACAAAATTTAGTCTGCAACTTTTTAATATTATTTAAAAAGTTTAATTTGCATAACGTTTCCAATAAACTATAACCCTCTTTATGAAAAAATTATCCTTATTGCTATGTTGCTGCCTTGTGCACTTTTTATCATTTGGCCAGGTTGCCCAAAGCGGCTTATCCATTATTCCTGAACCGGTAAAAGCTGCCCGGTTTGCGGGCCAGTTTGTGCTACCTAAAAATGTTATTGTGGAGGCCTGTGCACTGCCTGAACTTACCCCGGTAACGGCTTATCTTAAAAAGAAACTGTCTACAGCGCCTGGTTCATTGGTTACCATAAAAAGTGTTGCTCCAACCGCATCTATCCGTTTGATCCTGAATAAAACGGTGGACACCCTGATCGGTAAGGAGGGGTACAAATTATCGGTAAAAGCAAAAAAAGTAGTGATAAGAGCTAATGAAGCGGCCGGCTTGTTTTATGGGGTGCAAACCCTGATGCAGTTACTGCCTACAGAGATTGAAAGCATAGAACCGGTTAAAAATGTAAAATGGGCAGTGCCTTGTGTGGAAATTACTGATTATCCCAGATTTGCTTGGAGAGGGTTAATGTTTGATGTAGCCCGCCACTTTTTTACCAAGGCCGAAGTAAAACAATATATAGATGCTATGGTGAAGTATAAACTTAACCTGCTGCACTTGCATTTAACCGACGATGAAGGCTGGCGTGTGGAGATCAAAAGCCTGCCGAGGCTAACCACCGTAGGAGCCCTTAATGTTAAAAAGATAGGCCAGTTTGGTACATTTACCCCGCCTGCTGCTGATGAACCGCGTAACTACGGCGGTTTTTATACCCAGGATGACATTAAAGAATTGGTTCAATATGCCAAAGACAGATTTGTAGATATATTGCCCGAGATTGATGTACCGGGACATAGCCTTGCCGCGGTTGTAGCCTATCCGGAACTTTCCTGTACTCCGGGGGCCGATAAATATGTAGTTAACTCTGGTGAGCCATTTATGGACTGGAGCGGCCCGCATAATAAGGCCATTGTTGATAATACCTTATGCCCGGCCAACGAGAATGTATATGCGTTTTTAGATAAGGTAGTAACCGAAGTGGCCCAGTTATTCCCTTTCCCATACATCCACATGGGCGGCGATGAGTGTGCCAAAAACTTTTGGGAACAAAGTGATGCAATTAAAGCCCTCATGACCAAGGAAAACCTGAAAGATCAACAGGAAGTACAAAGTTATTTTGAGAAACGCCTGGAAAAGATAGTGGAATCAAAAGGCAAAAAATTCATGGGCTGGGACGAAATTCTTGAAGGTGGTTTAGGTCCTAATGCCGCGGTTATGAGCTGGAGAGGCATTAAAGGTGGCATTCAAGCTGCCAAAATGGGCCACGAGGTGATAATGAGCCCTACAACTTTTGCTTACCTTGATTATATGCAAAGCGACCGCGTGAATGAAACCCACATTTATGCTACATTACGTTTAAATAAAACCTACGAGTTTGAGCCGGTACCCGACAGTGTTGACGCCAAACTGATTAAAGGCGGCCAGGCTAATTTATGGACGGAGCAGGTTTACAACATTCGCCAGGCTGAATATATGACCTGGCCAAGGGGTATGGCCATTGCCGAGTCGGTATGGTCGCCGAAGGAGAAGAAGAACTGGAACTACTTTTTTGGTAAGGTAGAAAAACAGTTTAACCGTTTTGATGTGGCCGAGACAAAATATGCACCAAGCGTTTATGACCCATCTTTCGATGCTATCCGCAACGCGGATAAAACCCTGAAGATCACCCTGACCAATGAGGTAGAGGGGCTGGACGTTTATTACAGCTTTGACAATTCGTTCCCTGACAGGTTTTATCCAAAATATACCGAACCAATTGATGCGCCAAAAGATGCTACCACACTTAGGGTAATAACTTACAGGGGCAAAAAGCCAATTGGCCGCATGGTTACCATGCCGCTTTCGGAATTGAACGGCCGGATTAAATAGGGGTTTAAATTCCGGATTATTTGTAACAAAGCCTTCCTGATGATATATCAGGAAGGCTTTGTTGTTACCCTTTTGTCATGCCGAACTTGTTTCGGCACCCCATATGCAGCGTTGTACAACATTGCAGCTGGCTTGTCCAGAGAGATCATGAAACAAGTTCAGGATGACAAATTGTTTTTGTTTTTACTTCAACTCCGGAAAACGGGCATTATCAAAAATACTTTTATCAGCTGCCATTTTCTCTACATCCTGCCATTTGCGTGGTGCATCTATTGATAAAATTGTGCCGCCGTTTTTACCTATCTGTACATCATCTTCAATACGGACACCAATATTCCACCATTTTTTGTCGCAGGGGCTGCCGGCCGGAATATAAATACCAGGCTCAACGGTAATTACCATATTGGCGCTCAGCTTACCATCGTAACCGCCCTTATCATGTACATCAAGCCCTAAATGGTGTGAGCATCCATGCGGGTAATATTTTCTAACTTCTGATGCATCCTTTATAATACCTAATTTGATCAGGCCGGCGGCCAGCACCTGTTCTGATTTCTTTTCCAGTTCGGCATAAAGAGTTCCTTCTTTACATAATTTAAAAACCTCTTCCTGTGCATCATATACCAGCTGGTAAATAGCACGCTGATCGTCAGTAAACTTTCCGTTGGCGGGCACCGTACGGGTTACATCCGCCGAGTAGCCATGATATTCGGCGCCAACATCCATCAGGGTAAGTTGGTTATCCAGTTTGGTCGCGCTGTTTTCTTCATAATGTAAAATACATCCATTGGCACCCGCGCCAACTATTGGTGGATATCCTTCATCCTCGGCACCATATTTTTTATGCACATACATGAAAATGCCCTCCAGTTCCCTTTCAGACATCTGGGGTTTAATAGACCGCATTATTTCGGCATGAGCGATGCTTGATATCTCTACAGATTTTTTTAGCAGCACCAGTTCTTCCGGTGTTTTTATGCCCCGTAAAGTATTGGTATAGTTATTATAATTTGATATGCCCGAAAAACTTGCATTGATCTTTGCCTTTACATCAACCAGGGTTGCAGAATCAGGCTTATTTACCAACTCCTGTATAATGGCGCTGTTTTTATAGGCTTCTTTATCAAGTTTTGGTTTTAAATAATTGATGATGCGTGCCAGGTTACCGGGCATAGCACGTTTATTGATCAGGCTCAGATCGCCCATTAACTGCCTATCTATATTAGGGATATTGGCTTTACTTTTAAAGGCATTTACCAGGTTCTTTAATTCACCTGCCGAGCCATCACCGGTAACATCCTCGGGCATTTCGTCATAAAATACAGCGCTGAACTTTTTAAAATCAATCGGAAAATTCACGAAAGCTTCGCTGTTATAAACGCGCTTAAAACCTAACTGGGCTTTAACACCATCAATCCCAAGCCTTCTGCCGGTCCACTGCTCGCGTTGTGGGTCCCGGTGGCGTACAAAAAACAGTTCGTTGTAACTACTATCGCCATCGGCCTGCACATCTTTAAAAATAAGCAGCACCGCATTGGGTTCTTTATAGCCCGAAAAATAATAAAGATCGGGGTTGGGGTGATAAACGTAATTTACATCATTTGAAAAAACCTGGTCGGGGTACGAAAAGATCACCGTAACCGAGTTAGCCGGCATCAGGTTGCGCAGCGCCTGCCGCCGGCCGGCGTGAAACTCTTTGCTCAAATAATCTTTTGGCAAATTTTCGGTACTGTTTACTGATTGTGAAAATCCCTGAAATACGCCCAGGCACATAGCGCCTGCAACGAAAAGTATTTTGTGATAAGATCTCATAATGGTTAATAGGTAAAGTCAGTTAAATCCTGGTCAATATACAAAATATGGTGTACAGCAAAAAGTATGGGACATAGCACCATGCATTATGAATTATACACTTTTTAGACTTGTTTTACAAAACATGAAGTTCTGCCAATTCCTTTTCCAACTGTTCTGACGATGAAAAATGGATGGTTTTAATGCCGGCCTTTTCGGCCGCCAGCACGTTGCGGTAGTTATCATCAATAAACAGGGCTTCCTGTGGGTTTACCTGGTAACGATCAAGCAGGATCTGGTAAAACTCAGGAGCGGGCTTACGCATCTTTTCGGCTCCTGAAACTACAATACCATCAAACCAGCTCAGAAAATCATACCGCTGCAAAGCCACCGGAAAAGTTTCGGCCGACCAATTGGTAAGGGCATATATTTTATATTGGTTGCCGGCTTTTAAACGACGCAGGATATCAACAGTGCCGTGAAAAGGTTCGCCCAGCATTTCTTCCCAGCGGCCATAAAATGCACGAATATTGGTTTCATGTTCCGGGAATTGTGTTACCAGTATTTCTGTGCCTTCCTGCAATGAGCGACCGGCATCCTGTTCCTCGTTCCAGTCTGAAGTGCAAACACTGGCCAGGAAGTTTTTCATTTCCTGCTCGTCATCAAATATAGTTCGGTACATGTAATGCGGGTTCCAATCGATCAAAACTGCACCCAGGTCAAAAATTATTGTGTTGATCATTTCTTATTACTGCTTTCTACAACTTTGATATCGGTTACCACCGAATCTTTGTTCAGGTAAAGAATAAGGTTTTTATTAGGCTTTTTGCTGCCAAGGTCAAGCTGGCTCACAATTTCATAATACATCATGGTTGAATCGGCCCTCTGAGGCCTGTGGAGCAGGCTAATTACCTGCTGATATTTCAGGCCCTTCAATTTCTGGTTCTGAAGCAGGTCGTTCAGCATCTTATCCCGGTTAGGAAAGATTAAGCCGTCGCCGTAATCCCATTTATCCCGGTCAAATTTCATTTCGCGGCTACATGAGGTGGAAACAACAATAAGCAGGCTGAACAGGATGATTATATTTTTGTTAAACATGGTATGACAGGTTTCGCCGACCAAATATAAATATAACCACCCTTATTTAGCATTCAATAAATAATCTTTAAACGTATCAAAATCCTTACTTAATGGAACAGAAAGCTTTGTTTTTGACTGCAGTGCATTAACCTCCTCTGGTATTTCAATTTTAGCGCTGATCTCCTCACTAAAAACATCCGGGAATTTGCATGGATGGGCGGTTGATAAAAATACACCTGCAGTATCTGCACTGCTATGATCATGCTGATAATCAGTTAAGGCTTGCCAGGCTATGGCGGTATGCGGGCAAACTACATAACCATAGGTATCAAAAACCCAGTTAATGGCTTTTACAGTTTCTTCGTCGTTGTATTTAAAACCAACCACCAGCTCTTTAAGCTTAGCCATATCTTCCTTAAACAGGTCGGCAATGCGCACCCAGTTGCTTGGATTGCCTACATCCATCGCATTTGACAGGGTGGCCACAGATGGCTTAGGCTGATAAACGCCGGTTTTTAAAAACTCAGGAACAGTATCATTAGCATTGGTTGCCGCTATAAATTTTTCAACAGGCAAGCCCATTTTCCAGGCCAGTAAACCAGCACCAATGTTACCAAAGTTTCCACTCGGAACCGAGAAGATCACTTTTTTAACACCTTGCCTTAACAACTGCGCATAGGCATTAAAATAGTAAAAGGTTTGCGGCACCAAACGCGCAATGTTAATAGAGTTGGCCGATGTTAAACGGAATTTCTCATTTAGCTCCGCATCGGTGAAGGCTTGCTTAACCAGCGCCTGGCAATCGTCAAAAGTACCGTCAATTTCCAGCGCGCGGATATTTTGTCCGTTGGTGGTGAGCTGTTGCTCCTGCACACCGCTTACCTTGCCTTTAGGATATAATATGGTTACCCTGGTATTAGGTACACCTAAAAAGCCCAGGGCCACCGCGCCGCCAGTATCACCACTTGTGGCTACCAGCACGTCCAGTTGTTTTTCGCCATCCTCTAAAAAATAGCTCATTACCCGGCTCATGAAACGGGCGCCAAAATCTTTAAATGCCAATGACGGTCCGTGGAAAAGTTCCAGTACATGAACGTTCTCATCCAATTTTACAACAGGAGCCGGGAAGTTGATAGCATCATCGATCAAGGCTTTCAGATCAGCTTCGGGCATGGCATCACCCAATAGGTTTTTAGCTACGTGGAAAGCGATCTCGGGCAAGGTGTATTTATCTAAATTGCTGATAAAATCCGCATCTAAACGAGGGATGCTGATGGGCATATATAACCCTTTATCCTGCGGCATACTGTTAAAAACCGCGTCTTTAAAGGATACTTGTAATGAGGTATTGTTGGTACTGTAAAGTTTCATTTTGATTTCGGATATCGGATTTTCGATTTCGGATTTATTTAATTTTTACTTTTTTAACTTGTCATGCCGAACGTATTGAAGCATCTATTCGGCGATTAGATCCTTCGTTCCTCAGGATGACAAAATTGGCTGTCATGCTAAGCCTGTCGAAGCACGGTGGGCAGGCTTCTACACGCGCCCTTCGACAAGCTCAGGGTGACACTCCTCTTCTTTTACTTTTTATTTTTAAAGCCCCCTCCCTTTAGGGGAGGGTTGGGTTGGGCTACTTACCCTATCACCTTAGGCCCTGCATCATTGATGGTAGACACATAGGTGTTTGAACCAATGTTAAGACCGGTTAAATGCTGCTGTAGTTTTTGAGTAATGAGCCTTGCTGTTTCTTCGTCTTTAGTAAACGCAAAAACCGACGGACCAGAGCCTGATATGCCAAAACTTACCGCACCCATACTCATGGCCATTTCGCGCATTTTATAAAAATCAGGGATCAACATGGAGCGCACCGGCTCAACCAGTACATCTTTCATGCTGCGGCCTATCAGGTCAATATCCTGCATAAACAAACCGCTCACTAAGCCCGCAATATTACCCCATTGGGTCACGGCATCCTTCATCTGTATGTTTTTCCGGATGATCTGGCGGGCCTCACGTGTTGGCACATCCACATCAGGGAAAACGATGGCGCAATACAATCCGGCCGGATGCGGCAGGCGTACCACATCAAGTGGTTCATAACTGCGTATCAGCACAAAGCCCCCTAAAAGGGCAGGAGCCACGTTATCCGCATGACCATGCCCGCAGGCCATTTCCTCGCCTTTCATGGCAAATGGCAACAGTTTGGCAGGGTCAGCATCATCGCCCAATAAGGTTTTTATGGCGAACAAGCCCGCAACTGTACTGGCCGAGCTGGAACCCAGTCCACTGCCTATAGGCATTTTTTTGTGCAGCTCAATATCCAGTCCTATATCTGCACGGCCAACGCTTTGCAGGTAATGCTGTACGCTCACGCTCACGGTATTTTTTGCAGGGTCAAGCGGCAAACGTCCGTCATCGCCGGTAATTTTACTGATGGTGATGCCTGGTTTATTGGTAACGCGCATGATTACCTCATCGCCCGGTTCATTAACAGCGAAACCCAGCACATCAAAACCGCAAACCACATTGGCAACGGTGGCCGGAGCAAAAACGTGAATACCTGCGCCGACGCCCCCCCCGCCCCCTAAAGGGGGTGCTATCTGTGGAGCGGCTTTTACTTCTTGTATTTTATTATCTTCCATTTTTTTAATATCAAATTATTCCTCCCCCTTCTGGGGGGTCAGGGGGTTATCAAACTATAGTTCCCCCTTTAGGGGGTTAGGGGGCTTATGGGCCTGGTTTAATTCGCTCCCAAATTTATCAAATCTGCAAATACACCGGCGGCGGTTACTTCGGCGCCTGCACCGGGGCCTTTTACAACCAGCGGACGTTCCCTATACCTGTCGGTGGTGAACGATATAATGTTATCGCTGCCCGACAGCATGTAGAACGGGTGATTTTCATCAACCATTTGCAGTGTGATGGTCACTTTTCCATTTTCCAGCTTGCCAATATAGCGTAACACTTTTCCATCCTTTTCAGCTTGCTCTTTTAGCTTAGCAAAGTGAGCATCTTCGGTTTTAAGCGTTGCATAAAAATCTTCTACAGATTTAGCTTCTAAACTGGCTTTGGGTAATACGCTTTCAATCTCCACGTCGGCCTCTTCCATTTGGTAACCTGCATCGCGGGCCAGGATCAGCATTTTACGCATAAAGTCTTTACCGCTCAAATCATCCCGCGGATCGGGCTCGGTATAACCCTTTTCCTGTGCCTCTTTTACCACATCATGGAAATTAGCATCGCCTTTAAAGTTATTAAAGATGAACGATATGGTTCCCGACAGAATGGCCTCGATGCGTTGCACCCTGTCGCCACTGTTCATCAGGTTTTTCAATGTATTGATGATCGGCAGACCGGCACCTACGTTGGTTTCGTAAAAGAAATCAACCCCGTGGCTGCGCGCAGTATCCCTAAAAGTTTTATACTGTTTATAACTGCCCGAGTTACCAATTTTATTACAGGTGATCACGGAGATATTGGCTTTAAAAACTTCCTCATAAAAGCCTACCGGAACCGGACTGGCGGTATTATCAATGAACACACAATTAGGCAGGTTCATTTCTTTCATCCGGTTAATGAACCCCTGCAGATCGGCCACATAAGGTGAGGCCTGCAGATCATCCTGCCAGGTATCTAAAGAAATACCATCACTGTTAAAAGTCATTTTGCGGGTATTACTCACACCGGCAATTTTAACCTGTATGCCATTATTATCCTTTAAATATTCGCTGTGAGCCTTCAACTGGTTAAACAATGTTTTACCGATGTTGCCGGTACCCAGGCAAAAGGCGTGCAGGGTTTTGGTAAGCTGCACAAAAAAGGCATCATGTACGGCATTCAACGCTTTTGAAAGATCATTTGCCGATATAATAACCGATATATTATACTCAGACGAGCCTTGCGCGATAGCCCTCACATTAACCCCGTTACGGCCCAGTGCATGGAACAACTTGCCCGACATGCCCGGGGTTTGTTTCATATTTTCGCCTACAACGGCTAATATGGCCAGATTTTTTTCGATCACTAAATGCTCCAGCTTTTTGGCCAGCAGCTCCAGTTCAAATTCCTGTTCAATCACCAGCTTAGCTCTTTCAGTATCCTGTGGCTGTACCGCGAAGGTGATGCTGTGCTCTGATGACGACTGTGTGATGAGGATGATGTTGATCTGCTCACGGGCCAGTAATGAGAACAACCGGCCACTAAAGCCCGATTTACCCACCATGCCACTACCCTCTAAATTGAGGATGCTGATATTATTGATAGAGGAAATTCCTTTAATAGGCAGTGCCGATGCCTTGCAATCGTGACGGATCACGGTGCCCTCAAACTCCGGCTCAAAAGTATTTTTGATCACGATAGGRATCTTTTTCAGAAAAGCCGGGATCATGGTTGGCGGATAGATCACCTTGGCGCCAAAGTAGGAAAGCTCCATAGCTTCGGTATAAGTAAGCTCAGTTAGTGAGAATGCCTTTTTCACCATACGCGGGTCGGCGGTCATCATGCCATTAACATCTGTCCATATCTGGATCTCTTTGGCGTTAAGCGCAGCACCAAATATAGCAGCGGTATAATCGCTGCCGCCACGGCCCAGGGTAGTGGTTTGGCCAACATCGTTACCTGCAATAAACCCGGTTACAAACAGCATTTTGCCTTTATTTGCTTCGTAAAGGTTGCGGATCAACAGCTCAGACAACTCGGTATTTACCTTTGCCTGGCCAAAGGCACTGTCGGTTTTTATTACTTCTGATGCATCAACAAAAAGCACCTCTTTAAAATGCTGTGCCGCAATTTTGCTCACCATAATAGTTGAGCAGCGCTCGCCGTAGCTTAAAACCTGGTCGCGTGTTTTTGGCGTAAGTTCCCTTAGGGTTAATACGCCCTGCAATAATTCTTCTAACTGGTTAAAGTGAATTTTTAAACGGGTAAAGGCGGGGTTTTGATTTTGTACCGTGAGCAGGTTTTTCACCACATCAAAATGGCGTTTTTCCAGCTCAGCTAACGCTGCGGTAAAATCACTGCCGTTAGCGGCATCCTCGGCCATTGATGCCAGCAAGTTGGTTACTCCACCCATTGCTGATAGTATAACTACCGGTTTTTCTTCGTTTTTAACCTCATCACTCAGGATGTTTAAAAGGGTTTGGATGCTGGCAACTGATCCTACCGATGTACCGCCAAATTTTAGAACTTTCATTTATAGTTTAGTATCAATATTTTAAATATTCCCCGGTTGGCCTCACCTAAATCCTCTCCAAAGGAGAGGACTTCACTATTTATTCCCAGGGCCCTCTCCTTCGGAGAGGGCAGGGTGAGGCTATTTAAACAAAAAAGCCTTCCTCTTTGCGGAGGAAGGCTTTCATTTGGTTTCTTTTTATGTTTTACACCATACGATTATCTTCCTCCGGTAACTTTGCCGATGGTAATAATTGATGTAATAATGGTGTTGTTAAGTATCATATTTTAATGTCGACAAAGTAAATAGATATTTTTCTAATAAGCAAGCTAAAAATGTTTTATTTTTTCAATACCTGTTAACTTTCCTAAATTGCACTCCTTATGCACGGACTCATTACCAAATCAACCGGAAGCTGGTACCAGATACAAACCCCCGATGGGCAACGGATAGATTGCCGCATTAAAGGGAAGTTTAGGATGAAGGGTATCACCACCACCAACCCTGTTGCCGTTGGCGACGTGGTTGATTTTGAAATGGAGCCGGATAGTGAAAATGGTGTGATCACCAATTTACGTCAGCGTAAAAATTATATTATCCGCAAGGCTATTAACCTGAGCAAACAGGCCCAGATCATTGCCGCAAACCTTGACCAAGCATTACTGGTAGTCACTTTGGCCTCGCCACGCACTTCTTTAGGTTTCATCGACCGCTTTTTGGTTACCGCCGAAGCCTATGATATACCGGCCCGCCTTATTTTTAACAAGCTCGATTTGTTTAGCGATGAAGGCCTGGAGATACTGGCCGATTATAAAGCCATATATGAAAAAATTGGTTATCCATGTTTTGAGGTTTCGGCATTGGAGGGAACTAATATTGATCAGGTGCAGGAATTATTGAAAGATAAGGTGACACTGTTCTCGGGCCATTCCGGGGTAGGTAAATCAAGCCTGATCAATTCCCTGTTGCCCAGTCTGGATCTGCGCACACACATGGTATCTGAGTGGAGCGATAAGGGTATGCACACCACTACCTTTGCCGAAATGTTTGAACTGCCACAAGGTGGGTTTATTATTGACACCCCCGGTATCCGTGAATTAGGTGTTATCGATATAGAAAAACAGGAACTCAGCCACTTTTTCCCTGAGATGCGCTCACGCATGAACCAGTGCCGCTTTAACAACTGCCGCCATATTAACGAACCTGGCTGCGCCGTGTTAGAAGCACTGGAAGAAGGTGAAATAGAGCTATCGCGCTATGAAAGCTATTTGAGCATTTATAATGGGAATGATACGAGAGCGTAGCAGCATCTCCCCCTTTTTTAGTTGTCATCCTGAGGAACGAAGGATCTATTATTGAGTAGGCATATCGCAGAATAGGCGCTTCACTGCGTTCAGCATGACAGGTGTTTTTTATGTTGCTGTAGGGCTTCTACTTTGCCGCTTCTTGCACCAGTACATCAACTATAGCCTGTTTATTGGGCAAATATTTATTGCAAAGAAACAACCCGCCCTTACCTGTAGCCTTGTTAAAAAACAAATAGGCGCCCACACCCGGGTCATCGCCGTCATGGCCAATGGTGCCGTTAGTGTACAGGTTCCAGAAAATTCCTTTGTTACGATAGGTTAAGTTGATGTCTTTCGGCGGATGCTCTTTGCTGAACTGCGGGGTAAACATAGCCTGGTATGATGCTTCGGTCAGGAGCTTTTTGTCATGACTGCTAATGGCCATCAGATACCGGCTTAAATCCGCAGCTGAGGTTTTCAATCCGCCATCGGGATAGGTAGTAAGATCATATAACGGGAACCAGCTTTTTTGATCGAGATACAGTTTGGCGTGATCTTTTAAATTTATATCAGGAATATGCCAGCTGGAGTGATCCATCCTTAATGGCTTCAGGATATATTTTCTTGTAAAATTGGCGTAGGAGAGGTGCGATTTGATCTCGATGAGATAGGCAACCAGCGCCGAACCGATATTGCTGTACGATGATATGCCCCCTGCCGGACCTTGGCCAAAGTTAGCTTTACTGTAATATTTGCCTTGTGGCGATAAATAATTGTAAAAGAATTGAGTTAAAGTAGTGTCTTTTAATTTTTCGCCAAAGCCCATCTTATTCAGGACCATTACTGAGGTGCTGTCATACGCCCGTAGCTTCGGGTAAAAACGATAGCTGTAATGATAAATCTCCGGGTTATCAATAATGCCTGATGTGTGATCGGTTAATTGTCTTATAGTTATTTTACCATCCGGGTCATTAGGGTTAGCTACTTTAAAAGGCAGTATCTCGTTAATGTCGGTTTCTAAAGTAAAATACTTCAACTCAATAGCCTTCATCAGCGCAACCGCTATAAAAGTTTTACTTACTGAGCCAATGTTTTGAATGGTCCCGGCAGAATAGGGAATATGATTGGCAATATCGGCATAACCAAAACCATGCTGGTAGGTTGCTTTATTGGCATCGGTCATGGTCACATACATGCCGGGGAGGCTATCCTGCGCAAATGCCTGTTGCAGTTTGTTGGTAAGGGAATCGGGTTTAGCCTGTGCTTTGGCCTTATTTAAAGCCAAAGCACATGTAAGGCAAATCAAAATGGTGCACAAGATAGGTTTGCTGGTTTTCATATACTATATTACAATAATATGCGTGACAACCCCTATCCCGATCAGAAATATTTTTTACCTCCGGGATTACAAATCCTATAGCAGTTATTCGCCTAAAGCTGTCTTAAAATCCTCCATCAGATCATCCAAATCTTCGATACCTATTGACAGGCGGATCATGGTTTCGGGGATGCCCATTTCGGCGCGCTTTTCGGCACCCAGCTCAAAAAATATAGTTTGTGCTACCGGGATAGCCAGCGTACGGGTATCGCCCAGGTTACTTGATTTTACAACCAGTTTAAGCTTGTTTAAAAAAGTGAGGCAATCAACACTTTCATCAAGCTCGATGCTCATTAATCCGCCAAATTTCTTAAACAGTTTAGCCGCCCTGTCATGCTGCGGATGACTCTTAACGCCGGGATAAAATACATTTTTTATGAGTGGATGAGCTTCAAAATACTGTGCTAAAGCCAAAGCATTGTCGCAAGAGCGTTCCAAACGCAGGGCCAGCGTTTCGGCACCTACCGCTATAGAATGAGCTGCCTCGGGCGATAAAGTACCACCTGAATCCCTCAGTCCTTTTTTACGAATTTGAGTAAGACCCAGCGTTTCGGGCTTTACCTGTTTTTTAAAGGTTTCAAATATGTTAGGGTATACCGTCCAGTTAATTAAGCCGGTATCGGTAACGCTGCCGCCCAGCGCATTGCCGTGGCCGCCAATATATTTGGTTAATGAGTTAATTACCAAGCCTGCCTTTACATCAACCGGGTTAAACAGGTAGGGTGATGTCATGGTATTATCAACCATATATATAATGCCCTTTTGCGCGCAAAGCTCGCCTATGGCTTCCAGATCGGCAATCTGGGTTGCTGGGTTGGCAATGGTTTCCACAAAAACCATCCTGGTATTTTCTTTAATTTCGTTACGTACGTTTTCAACATCGGTAGCATCAACAAAAGTGATATTTAAGCCCATGTCAATATAAGTTTGAAATATACTGCGGGTGTTGCCAAATAAAAATGAGCTGGCAACAACATGATCAGCTTGCTTTATAAGAGCCATTACCGTAGCCGAAATTGCAGCCATGCCTGTTGAAAAAGCAATGGACGCTAATCCCTTCTCCATCTGCGTTACCTTTTGCTCTAAAGCGGTAATGGTTGGATTGCCCTGGCGTGAGTAGGCGTAGCCTTTTTTCTTATTCTGAAAAATATCAACCAGGTCCTGTACATCCTCATGCCCATAGGTTACCGAAGTATGTATGGGTTTATGTAATGAACCATGTTCTGGTTTACCTAAACGGTCGGAGTGTAAAATGGTGGTAGTAAAGCCTTTTTTAGTTGTCATTTTATCCCTATTAATTAAAAAGCATAATAGCGGTTGCGAACTTAATGAAATAGGCACAAATTTTAGCCACGAATTTCACTAATGCGATGGAATTGACACGAATCTGAATGATTTCATGTTTTATTCGTGAAATTCGACCTTATTCCTGTTAATTAGTGCTTAAATAATTATTTATGAGGGCTGTATTACAACGCGTTTCGGAAGCAAGCTGCACGGTTGATGGCAAAATAACCGGCGAAATCAAGACTGGTTTCCTGGTTTTATTGGGTATTGAAAATGACGATACCGATGACGACCTAAACTGGCTGGCCAATAAAATGGTTAACATGCGTGTTTTTGGCGATGAAAATGACCTGATGAACAAAGCACTGGCCGATGTTGACGGCAATATCCTGCTGATATCACAGTTCACCCTGTTTGCCCAAACCAAAAAGGGTAACCGTCCGTCGTTCATTCGTGCGGCAAAGCCTGATAAGGCCATACCGATGTATGAGCAAATGATAAAAGTATTAGAAGGCCTAACAAACAAAAAAGTGGCTACCGGAATATTTGGAGCCGATATGAAGATCAGTCTGGTAAATGATGGGCCAGTAACCATAATAATAGACACGAAGTCTCGCGAATGATATCGAATTTCACGAAAAATACACACCAATCAATTTAATTCCTATGGCTAATATATTATTTAAAGAGGAGTCTTATAAAATAATCGGGGCTTGCTTTGAAGTGCATAATATATTAGGGCACGGGTTCAAGGAAGCCGTTTATAAAGATGCATTGGAGCTTGAGTTTATCAAGTTAGAAATTCCCTTTGTTAGGGAAAAGCCTTTCTCCATTATTTACAAAGACCAGAAATTAAAGCATTTTTTCATAGCCGACTTTGTAATATATGATACTATTATACTCGAAATAAAAATTGGCAGTTATATTGGTGAACCTTATATCAAACAAACTTTAAATTATCTGAAAGCATCGGGCTTACGTTTGGGGATGGTAATAAACTTTGGAGCCCCATCACTAAACCACCAAAGAGTAATCTTTTAAACAATCAGCTATTAGTTACACGGCATTAATTAGTGTAATTCGATAAAATTCGTGTAATTAGTGCAAATTCTTTTAAATAATTATGGAAATTAAAGAAGCGCAGCATCTTGTAGATAAGTGGATAAAAACCATGGGTATCAGGTATTTTAACGAACTCACCAATACGGCCATTTTGATGGAAGAGGTGGGTGAGGTGGCCCGCATAATGGCGAGGCAATATGGCGAGCAATCATTTAAAAAATCAGATACCGAGGTTAACCTGGCCGATGAAATGGCGGATGTATTGTTTGTACTGATATGCCTGGCTAACCAAACCGGAATTGACCTTACAGATGCGCTGGAGAAAAATATGGAAAAGAAAAGCATCCGTGATGCCGACCGGCACCGGAATAATGAGAAACTGAAATGATGCTTTATTGAAATTATATTTTAAATAAAACAATTTAACAAAATATAATTCTGTACAATTTAAAATAAACACAATTTAATAAGGCAACATTCGTTTATACAGTATAACTAATATGCCTTATTATGAAAGCTTATCTTATCCCCTTTACTTTGTTGCTGACCTTTTCGGCTTGCGGAAACAAAAACACTGAACAAAATAATAACAAAGTTGAACAGGTCAAGTTCTCACCACCTATTGTAAAGCCAGATAATGAGGTAATAGAAGCACCTCCATCGCAGAGTTATGCTGTAGCTGATAAGGCGGAGGGAAATGGTTATACTAATAATGCTAACCAGGTACGTGACACGACAAAAAAGATCATCAAAAACGGCTCTATTGAGTTTGAAACCGCTAACATTAATGCCACCCGCAAAAGGATCCTGCAATCGCTCAAAAAATATGGCGGTTATGTTGACGAGGATAACCAATCGACCAATAGCGATGCTAACCGAAAAGAGTATAATTTAAAAATAAGCATCCCGGCTAAATACTTTGATTTTTTGGTTGATTCTGTTTCAGCATCAGCAGATAAGATTGATAGCAAAAACATATCTGTCACAGATGTTACCACCCGGTATATCGACATAAAAACAAGGCTTGATAATAAAAAGATCCTGGAAAACCGGTATCTCGAATTGCTGAAAAGAGGGACAAAGATCTCGGACCTGCTGGAAATTGAAAATAAACTTACCGAGATCCGCAGTGATATTGAATCGACACAGGGACAATTAAATTACCTGAACAAACAAGTTGCCTACAGTTCGCTGGAGATTACTTTTTACACCCAACATGTAGAAAAAGCAGATAAGGGTACCGGCTTGGGTTATAAACTTAAAACCGCCCTGGCCAATGGCTGGAACATTTTACAAAGCTTGTTTTTTGGTGTGATCACGATATGGCCGGTTATTATTATGATGCTGGTAGCCTATTGGCTGTTTAAAAAGTGGAGAAGAACAAGAAGAGTGAAAAAGGTGGAGTAATTACGTCCATTACTTCAGTACGTCATTGCGAGGTACGAAGCAATCTCTATGCTATACAGGGCGAATAGAACAGTTTAGACCCTGCATACCCGACTTGCCTGTTTAGAGATTGCTTCGTTCCTCACAATAATGTGATTATTCTTTAAAGAACCTTACCTAAACCAGCTTCACCAGCCGCTCTCCCTGTAAAACGGGGATTGCGGTTGTGATATCAACCTGCAGACAAAAAGTTATATCTTTCTCAATACCTAATTTTTTCATTCGCTCGCCGTGCGATGTTTTTTTGAGGTACTCATCAATATCACCTTTACCCAGCTGAAAAAGATCATTGGCAGCAATGGCGGCATCATCCAACTCAAAACCTTCTGCTTTTAGCTGCTCAATAACGGCGCCAGCAAACAGAGTATCTTCCAGATTAAAGTTGTTTTTCCAGCCGGCGCATACCAGCAGTATGTTTTCATGCTGTGTTTTTAACCAGGCACTCAAAGCTGTAAGGTTTAAAAACGATCCGATAACAATTTTTTTTGCGCTGCGCGATAAATGCAGCGCGTGAGTGCCGTTGGTGGTAGTAAGCACCACGGTTTTGCCGGCAACTTTTTCGGCAGTGTATGAAAATGGCGAATTGCCAAAATCAAACCCATCCACTACTTTTCCGTCGCGCTCCGCTGCCAAAAGGTAATCCAGCCCTTTCTCTCTATACGCGGAACACTCCTCAACCTGTGATACCGGGATAATAGCCTCCGCACCGTTTTCAATACCATAACATATAGATGATGTTGCCCTGAAAATATCAATGATCACTACAATGTATTCTTCCACCTTGTACAGTGGTATCAACGCAGGGGTTAGGCAAACATGAGCCGCCCGGCCGACTTGTTGTTCGATATTTTTAGACATATTTTTAAATAACAAAAAGAAGAATAAACTATTGTTTATAGTTCCCCCTTCAGGGGGTTAGGGGGGCTTAGACTTTATAAAAAGGTGGCTTCACAACCCTGGCCTTTACTTTATTATCCCTAATGCTGATGTAAATTTCGGCGCCTTCTTTGGCAAACTCATTTTTTACATAACCCAGGCCAATGGCCTTTTGTAAAGAGTATGACTGTGTTCCTGAAGTTACTTTTCCAATATCATTACCATCTGCATCAACAATGGGGTAATCATGACGCGGAATGCCGCGATCAATCATTTCAAAACCTACCAGCTTGCGGTTTACACCAACTTGTTTCTGGGCCTGCAAAGCGTCAGAATTGGTAAAGTCCTTGTTGAATTTGGTTACCCAGCCTAAACCAGCCTCCAGCGGCGAAGTAGTGTCGTCTATATCGTTACCGTACAGGCAAAAACCCATTTCAAGGCGTAGGGTATCGCGGGCGCCTAAGCCAATTGGTTTTATGCCAAACGATTCACCGGCTTTAAAAATGGCATCCCAAATGTGTTCGGCATGTTGGTTTTCAAAATATATCTCGAAACCACCGGCACCGGTATAACCTGTTGCCGAGATCAGCACATTATCAACACCGGCAAATTTCCCTTTATTGAACGTGTAATATTCCATTGATACCAGGTCAACATCGGTTAAGCTTTGCAGAGCTTCGGCCGCCTTTGGCCCCTGTATGGCCAGTAACGAGGTACGGTCTGATATGTTTTTCATATCAACACCCCAGGTATTGTATTTTGCTATCCAGTTCCAGTCTTTATCAATATTTGATGCGTTAACCACCAGCATATAGGTTTTTTCGTCAATACGATAAACCAACAGATCGTCAACAATACCGCCATCCTCATTTGGCAGGCAGGAGTATTGCACCTTACCATCATACAGCTTTGAAGCATCATTGCTGGTAACCTTTTGGATCAGGTCAAGGGCATGGTCGCCTTTTAAAATAAATTCGCCCATGTGGCTTACATCAAAAACACCAACTGCTTTACGTACGGTTTCGTGTTCTGCATTTATCCCTGCGTATTGTACGGGCATATTATAGCCGGCAAACGGCACCATTTTGGCGCCTGTTTTAATATGTATATCGGTTAAGGCCGTGTTTTTCATCAAAATAATTTGTTTTTTAACGGAGATGAAGCTATCATAAGCGGTAGCTCATGATGGTTTCATCATCAACTTATATTGGCGCAAAAGTAATTATTCTGACCGGAATTTTGAGGGATTAACAAAACTGGTGAGCCGGTTATGTAAGTCTGGTATAAAACTCCACCAGGCTAAGGGCTACATTATTTACATCGTGGTGTTTCTCAACCAGTTTTCGTGCATTTAAACCAATATTCCTGCAATGCTCTTCATCAGTAATACAGCGCACAATGGCATCATAAAACTCTTCCTGGTTATTGGCGATGATGATATTAGTACCGTTTTCAAAATTTATACCCTCGGCCCCAAGCGATGTTGATATGATACATTTTTGCATGGCCATACCTTCAACTATTTTTACACGCATACCACCGCCCGATAAAAGCGGAACGATCATGATGGCCTTGCTGTTTACAAATTCAAAAGCATCATCAACCTCGCCCTGAATAAATATTTTGCCCATCACCTCGTAATCATCAAACCGCTCGGGAATGTTATGGCCGGCAACGTAAAACTTTACCCGTAGGTCTCCATCGGTAAGGTCTTTATGAAAATTATCAATAAACCACTCAATGCCCTCACGATTGGGCAGCCAATCCAGCGAACCCAGGAAAAACAAGCTCGGAAACTCTGTTTTACTAAAATCTGGTTTATACTGAGTAAGATCAATACCTACCGGAAATATTTCTACAGGGATGCTGGTACCGTATGACAGGATCGTGTTTTTATCTTCAATAGTAAAAGCCGCTATAGCATCAACCTTATTGAGCTGCTGCAGTTCATAATCCTTTACACGCCTGGCCAGCAAGCGCAGGTACCATTTTTTAAACAAATCACTTTTTTGTTGTGCCAGCCTTTGCCATACCTGGTGCTCAATATTATGGGAGCGATAAACCAGCTTGGCTTTTGAATGTTTGCGTATAGCTGTTAAATAAGGCGTTACAAACAAACCCTCAAACTGGATAACATCATAAGTGGTTTGCCGTAATTCGCGTATCAGTAGTTTTTCAAACTCCGCGTCATAATACCGGTCAATATCATTTGTTTTTTTGTTGAACAGGTTTGCCAGTGCATCAAACATCGATATGCTGATATCAATATTATAAGATGTATAATTTATTTTGGCAATCAGATCATCAGTGGTTTCCTGTATGCTGCCATTATATTTTTTGGCATTAAGTGCCGCCAATGATACCTCATGTCCAAGCGCAACCAATCCTTTTATGGTATTATATACCACAATGGCGTAGCCTCCATTCTGCGGAAATGGCACTCGGTGGGTTAAAATAAGAATTTTCAATGGTTGCTTGGTTTGGGTGCAAAAATACCAACCAGAAAGCCGTAATCAAAGTATCTTTAAAAAATACTTAGCTGAGGGTCTGTTACTCTGAAAGTTTTACGGTGATATGGCGTAAAACCCATTTTTAAAACCGTTTCACGGTGTTTAATAGTTGGATAGCCTTTATTGGTATGCCAGTCATACTCCGGGTGCTCGGCTGCAATCTGCAGCATGTAATCATCCCGATAGGTTTTGGCCAGTATAGATGCTGCTGCTATGCTGAAATATTTGCCATCGCCCTGAATAATACATTCATGCGGAATATTGGGGTACTTATTAAAGCGGTTACCATCAATAATTAAAAACTGCGGTGTTAGGTTAAGCTTTGCTATAGCCCGGTGCATGGCCAGGAACGAGGCATTCAAAATATTGATCTCATCAATCTCCAGATTATCAACAGATGCTACGGCATAGGCAACAGCCTTTTGTTCTATCTCGATACGCAACTGATACCGTAGTTCTTCGGTTACCTGTTTAGAGTCATTAAGCAAATGGTGGTCAAAATCATGAGGGAGTATTACTGCAGCTGCAAAAACAGGTCCGGCAAGGCAACCGCGTCCGGCTTCATCACATCCCGCCTCAATAAATTCATGCTGATACCTCGCTGATAACATATGGKCAAATATAAGAAATACAGGAAAGTATCAAGTAGCGAGTATCAAGTATCAAGATTTTTAAAGGGGGATAAAAAAATGAAACCGTCTTGATACTTGATACTCGCTACTTGATACTATATTAAAATATCCTTAAAGTGAGCAGGGTAATATCGTCAATGGGTTTGCTTTTAAACACGTGGTTCAAATGCTCTAAAAGCGCTTCATTAAAGTTATCTGGCGATAGGTGGCCATTTGCTTTTACAAAATCAAGCAACTTATCTTCGTTCCACACCTTTGTACTTGTCGATTCAAAGTCCATCAGCCCATCGGTATAATTAAGTATCAGGCTTCCTGGTTCCATATCTATTTCGCCCTCGTTTAAAAATGGCAGATCTTCAAAAACACCTATCATGGTGGTGCCCAGTTTAAGCGGGATAGCTTCGCCGTTGGCATACAAAATGGTAGGGTTATGCCCCGCATTAATATAATTAAGCTTGCGTTTCTTTTCGTTATAACGGGCCAGGAACAAGGTTATAAATCTTTCGCCTTTGGTATTGCTCAGTACTATTTTATTCAAACGGTCAATAATGTTGGTCAGGTCATCCTCAACCGCGGCCCAGGCATGCAAGCTGGCCTGAAAGTTTGCCATGAGTAAAGCGGCCGATATCCCTTTGCCCGATACATCGGCAATACACCATAAAAACTCATTTTCATTAAGCCGTATAAAATCAAAATAATCACCGCCAATATTTTGATGCGGCAGATATTTTGCCCCTATCTCTACACTGTCATCCTTATGCATTCTTAAGGGGATCAGCATATTTTGCACCTCAACGGCCAGCTCCATTTCGCGTTGAAAACGTTCTGATTGTAAGCGTTCGCGAAATAGCTTTTTATTCTCCAACGCCACAATGATCACATTCATCAGCGTTTGTATAAAGTTCAGATCGTTGTTAAGCATTTCGCCCGATGTATTAAAATCACCGATGAGGGCGTAGGCTAAGGCTTTGCTTTTATGATATATGGGGATAAAATAATTGTATTTGGAGAGTAAAGGATCCTGATGATCTGATATAGAGATGGGCGACTTGATCTTATTTAGTTTGTTACAGGCCCTGTTCAGTAAAACAGCCGACTCGATATCGCCGCCATATTTAGATATACAAACAAACTTATTTTCTTTTTCAATTAAAAACCGAAGCTTGCCCACCTGAAGGTAACTTTGCAGAATCACTTCGAGCATTTGTATCAGTATAGGAGTGGCGGTGTTTTTATTAATGGCCCTGGTAATCTCCAATAGAGAATTTAATTCCGACTGTCTTTTGAGCAACAGCCTGATTAATTCGTCTTCGCCAGAACTATCGTCTATATACTGCATTTGTTATTGTGGTCTGACTAAAGTAAAAAAAATATTTTCAAATGCGTGTACTTTGTGATTTTATATCGAAGGCATCGCGCAGGCCAACAGTAACCAGGTTAAAAGCATAAACCAGTAACATAATGGCCAATCCCGGAATAATGGCAAGGTACGCCGAGTTCATGACAATATAACCATAATGTTCTTTGATCATACCGCCCCAGGTTGGCATGGGCGGCTGCGCCCCAAACCCTAAAAAGCTAAGCCCCGCTTCCAGCAATATCGCCGATGCAAAATTGGAGGATGCCAGTACCAATATAGGTCCTGTAATATTAGGTAAAATATGCCGGGTGATGATGCGCGTATTATTGAAGCCCAGCGCCCTGGCGGCTTCAATATATTCAACCTGCTTCAGACTCATTACCTGTCCGCGTACCAAACGCGCCACCTCAACCCACATGGATAAGCCCACGGCAATAAATATTTGCCATAAACCCTTACCCAATGCAAATGATATGGCTATAACCAGCAACAGTGCGGGCAATGACCATAATATGTTCATTAACCAGCTTAAACAGGCATCAATCCAGCCGCCAAAGTATCCGGCAATGGCACCAATGCTTACCCCAAGCAACATACTAATCATAACCGACATGAGCCCAACAGCCAGCGATATCCGGGTACCTAACAGTAAACGGCTCAGCATATCCCGCCCATAAATATCAGTACCCAGCCAAAAAGTTCGGGTACTTATTTGGTCAGCTTTAATTTTATTGGTAAAGCGCTGGTATATTTCGTTGCTTTTATTGATCGAAATTCCGGGGTTTAATAAAACTGAACCGTAATGATAGCGTGGCTTAACCCCGTTCACCACTTCAAAAATATTATAGCCTTTTTTTTCGGGCTTGTCTTCGTCGCCAATATATTCATTCACATAAATAGAGTCCTGTGCAAAATGATACCCTGTGATGGGGATGTCGCGGTAAAAGGAAGGTTGGCCAAAAAGCATTTTTTCGAAAAATCCGACCGTATCAACCGGTTCACTTTTCCTAATGTGCAGCATCATAAATGAGGTCCCGGGCTTTTTAATGCTCAGCTGTATGGTCATGTTATTGGCATGAGGAGATTGGTCGGGCATTATTAAATAACCCAATATAGCTATAAGCAGGGTAAGTATAATGAAAACAAGTCCGCCAATGGCAATTTTATTGCGCTTAAAAGCATACCAGGTGCGTTTTGATGGGGTGAGTTCTGCCAAGAGTTAATAGTTCTTTTTGGCTAAATATCGCTTAAATAGGCACAATTTACAAGGGCGTTAGGTAATCTTTTACAAACACTTGTTATTTCACCACCCTGCCCTTCCACAAGTATTTGTGATTATTGCCCATTACGCCAATTACTACAAAATATACAATGTGCAGAGGTATAAGCAAAATGAGCAGGCTAACCAGGTAGGTACGTTTAAAAAACGCGGTTATGGGTAGCAAATAAATGATCTCGAACAAGTATTTCAATAAAAACTGAACCAAAAAAAGTTTAAAAAAGTAAAAGTCATAAAAGCCCAAAGTGGCATTTACCAGTAACGAAATATTAAACAGCCAGATGCATATTCCAAAGGCCACTACTTTTTTATCTTTATATTTTGTTGATTTTGATGCCCAGCGCCTCCTTTGCTGCATAAACTCCCGCAACGTGTGCTTGGCATGGGTATAAACTATAGCTTCGGTTTGCTTTAAAAAGCCAATTTTACCCGGATAGCGCTCCGCAACCTTTTGCAACAACAATTCATCATCGCCCGATGCCAGATCATCAATACCCTTAAAGCCCCCAACCTCATAAAATACATCTTTACGATAAGCAAAATTTGCCCCGTTGCAGGTTGATGCCCTGCCGTTACCAATAAATGCCGCCCCAATGCCTATCAAATAACCAAACTCCAGGGTTTGCATCAGCTCAAATATTGACCGCTCTTCAAAATAAGTTACCGGCGATGATATCATAACCAGGTTATTTGTTTCATAATACCCCACAATAGATGATAACCATGCCGGCCCCATACGGCAATCAGCATCAGTAGCTACCATCAGTTCGCCGGTTGATAACTTAATTGCTTCGGCAATGGCCTTTTTCTTATAGGAGTTTAGCGCTCGCGCTTCATTCAGTTGTAGCAGCTTTATCCCCTGGTTTGCATAACTGCTAATGATGGCAGCGGTATTATCGGTAGAATGATCGTCAACAATGATCACTTCCAGCAGGTGTTTGGGGTAATCCTGTGCCAAAACATCATCAATGGTTAAACTGATCCTTTCTTCCTCATTGCGGGCGGCTATCAATACGGTAACCTTTGTTTGGAAGGAGGTAATTTTAGGGGTGGTAACTTTTACGTTGGCCCATCCGCGTATCAGGTAAATTAATAATAGTAGATAAATACCTGTTAAAAATAGCGAAATAAAACTATGCAGTGCGATCAAAGAATTTGAGTTTAAAAACGAATAAAGATCCTAAAATAGCTGGAATAATTAAATTAATGAGCCATATTGATGACACACCGGCTATAACAGCTATTTTTTGATCGGTTACATAAGCGAATAAATGTGAGGCGGTAAAACTGCGTACACCCACATCAAGCAGATCAAGTGAAGGCACTGCCGATGTAATAAAGAAATACACAAACAACATCATCACCATCGGAAAAAATGCGAACTGCGGGATAAGCAGGTGGAATACAATGCAATACTGAACCGTAAATGTAACATAGCGGGCCATGCTAAAACCAAGCACGCGCATCAGTTCATTGGTTTTATAGCGGCCCATAATTTCAAAAAACTTGTGATATTTTTTCAGGAAACCAATCCTGTCGAGCAAATTCACCAGCCATTTAATATGGAAGAAAAATATCAGCAATACGGCTAAAGTAAGGGCACATATCAGGATGATGAGACCAAACAACCATGTACTTACCGGAATGTAGACATCAACAAACCAAATTATAGCAATTAACCCTAAAAGATTTGTCATAATGATTTGGCCAAAGGCACCTACTGCCATAGCAAACACCCCATGAATGCGCTTTCGGTTTGGCAAAAACATTACCCGCCCGCCATATTCCCCAACCCGGTTGGGCGTTGAAATAGCCCAGGTAAGACCGCAAAAAACAGCCTCGATAGATTCCCACAAGGTAATATTAACCAGCGTTTTGGTCAGATAACGCCATTTAAATGCCTCCAACAACCAGTTAACTACCATCAATAACACTACGATACCCATGGTTATTAACACATGTGTGGTATTTATTTTGCTTGTTAAAGCTTCAAACTGCTTAAAATCGTTGTTTTTTTTGTAGAACTGGTGATATATATACCATGCAGCCATTACCAATACGGCGGCTTTGAGCGATACAGAGATTATTTTTTTGGTAGAAGTAGTCAAAGTAAATTTTATGCAATGTTACAAAAAAACCGGGCAGGGATTAATCTGCCCGGTATAACATAACATAAATGCGTTTTGTTTATTTTAAACGTGCTTTTAAAAAAGTAATTGTGTTGGCGTAAGCATCTTTGGTTGCATTGCTGTCATAAATAGGGTTGCTTGGGTTGGCAAAACCGTGATCTGCATCATATTGATGCAGGTAAACTTTTTTACCGGCCTTTTTCATATCAGCATCAAACTTGGCAACAACCTTTGGGTTTATCCACTGATCTTTATTGGCAAAATTTCCTAACACATCAGCATTTAATGTTTTTAAGCGGTTAACATCCTGCTCGGGCATGCCATAATACATTACGCAGCCAACCGCTTTTTTACCGGCCAGTATGCTGGTTTGCAAACTCCAGCCACCACCAAAGCACCAGCCAATAGTGGCAATATGTGCATTAGCGCCGGTATAAGCAATTGCACCGTTTATAATGGCTTTTGCTCGGTCTTCACTTACTGCCTGCATAAATTTGCCGGCATCCTCACGGGTAGTAGCTACTTTACCATCATAAAGGTCAAGGTCAATTATATTTACATTGCCCAGATCGTTATATATTTTTTCTGATTCCCGCTTTACAAAATCATTTAGTCCCCACCATTCATGTATGACCAGGATGTAGTTATTGGTTGCTTTTTTAGCTTTAAGCAGCCAGGCTGTTGACTCCTTGCCATCGGCAGTTTTATAGGTTATAGAAGTACCAACGGCACTTTGAAAACGTACAGGCAGCGGATTTTTATGCGCCATACGAAATGTAGGACTGGATGCCAGCATGGCAAATTGCCTTGTTGCCGACGGTTTACTGCAGCAAACTACCTTGCGCTGACCAAAAGCAAAAGCACTAAGACAGATAAATAGTGTGAAAAGAATAAGTTTTTTCATGGTTGATTTTTTTAACTTTAGTTTTTGGAATTAATGGATACATCATCATTACGTTAATAAAATAATTAGCGTTGTGGTTTTGTAAAATTAAATTTATAAAACTGTTTATTCCGATGTATTATTCAATAACCTGCCTTATCATGAAATACTTACTAATTCTGCTCTTTACATCAATTTCACTAAATCTGGCCGCACAAAATGCTAACGTAAATACCGACGGCGGCTTTGTTGTGCTTAAGGGTCACATTAAAAACAACAATATTAGCACCTGGGACCTTTCAACAGAAGAGTATCTGAAGTTTTCAACCATTTCGGTATTGGTTGATAAAAATGGAGATTTTTCAAAAAAGCTCCCTATTACGGGGTACTACGAAGATGCCTTTTTGAGAATTGGAAATTGGGGGATACCGCTCTTTTTTAAAAACAATGACACCCTCGACATTAACTGGGATGCAAACGATGTAGAAAAGTCATTAACCATTAAAGCTTCAAAAGGCGACAGGAACCATGACATTCAAACCCAGATCATGCTCTCCAAACTTTACATCGATGAGTTTTCTAAATTAAATCAATCGTTGTATAGCGTCCCCAGGATGGCTGATGCAGAAATATTTTCGAAAATTAATGCCCTGTATAACCAGGAAATTGAAACGCTGCTGAAAGAGGGTGTTTATATCAACACAGAAAAGATGGCTGTGGATATATATTTTAAGTATACCGGGCTATTAAGAGCTCGCCGCTTATTGCCGGCTTATGAATTAGCATTGCTGCATCCGTCAGCAAACAGTGATATGATTTCCATTTTGAAAGATAAAAAGGCTTATCAAACAGAATCGGAGCTTAATTACAGATCAAGCTCTGTATACCGGGAATTTATTTTTGATTACGTGAGGTTTGCAAACCCTATATCTTCCTGGAGCCCAATGAATAACAATACTAAAATCTTAAACTCTTCATACAGCTGGCAGGATTATTATATCGGATTAATCAATTTTCATATTACAGAAATCAGGGATTGGTTTATTACCAAATCAATCATGTTTAGTTTTGCCCATTACTCATTTGATGAAACCAGCGCTGTATATAAAGATTTTATCACCAAAGTAGAAACGCCTTATTATGCTGATACTTTAAAAAAGTTTTATGCAAATGTGCAGCGCCTAAAGCCGGGATCGCCGGCGCCGGCATTTAAGCTGAAGAACGAGGCGGGGCAAATGGTTTCGCTGACCAGTTTTAAAGGCAAAACCCTATATATTGATTTTTGGGGTGTGGGCTGCGGACCATGTATTTATGATATTAAAAATAATGTACCAGCACTGCATGAAAAATATAAAGACAAAAACATTGTATTTATAAACATTTGTGTGGATAGTGATGAAAAGGGATGGAAAGCAAAGCTCAAGGAATTAAACCTTCATGGTGTTAATCTGATTGCTGAAGGATGGGTAAAAAACCCGATGGTTGCCGCTTACGGTGTAAACGGTATACCTCATTATTACCTCGTTGATCCGGCCGGTAAAATTGCTGATAATAATAGCCCCGGACCGGGCGATGGCACCCTGTATCCTAAAATGGATAAGCTGCTGCAGTAGCATAAACCCTGATTTGTCACCCTGAGTAATAAAATCCGGGGATTCTGAAGGGGAAATGACGTTGTTAAAAAAGGCTGTCATGCTGAGCTTGTCGAAGCATAGCGGGCAAAGGCCTCTCCGCACAAGTCTTCGACAAGCTCAGACTGACAGGCCTTTACACCTTGAAAATAGAATAGGTCCTTCGCTACGCTCGCAATTGTAAGGGTTTAGTAATTCGATGACAAGGTAGCAGGTTTATTTTGTGTTGTTTAAGGTGATCATATCAATAGGTCTTTTTCCACCAATACCTTGGTGAGGTCTTTCCCAGTTATAGTAGACCAGGTATTGCAGGAGTTCGTCTTCAAGTTCTTCGAGGCTGTCGAAATCAGTGTCCTCGATCAGGTCTTCCTTAAGCGTACGCCAGAAGCGCTCTACTTTACCG
>NZ_JBFUJG010000008.1:0-129426 GCF_056401495.1 Mucilaginibacter sp. P4_E8 | reverse complement strand
ATTTAATTATTTTATCGATATCACAATTTATAAGACAGGTATTTAGGATTGCTTTGCATTACCTATTTTACTATTCTATTTTACTATTCTTTTATTAACCAGATATATTACAGCAATTTTGGATCAGATGCCCACCTGCCAAAACGATAACTTAGGGATATTTCATGGGTGGCATTATTAAAGGTCCCCAAATTGGTTGATGATGTACCGAACTGATAGCCATAGCCCACATGGAATGCATTAATGTTTAAAGTAAGAATCCCCGACATTTCTTTATCGGTACGATAGTTTAAACCAAGTCCCAATGTTCCTTTCATATAAAATATACCGGATATATCCGCAGTAAGAGGTACCCCCTTTGCGTAGGAAACCAGCGTAGCCGGTTTGAATTTTATATCTTCATTTACATTGGTTATCAATGCCCCGGAGAAATAATAATGATTTCTGAAATTGGTATTATCCTGTACAGATGCTGTCCCCAGACTGGTTATAGTGAGTTCGGGCACAGATACGCCGAGATAATACCAGTCGGTGTAATACATAACGCCAAACCCCATATTGGGTTTCGTTCCCCTGACATCATTCCTGAAGGTTGGATCTGTGGCATCCAGGGTAGAATAATTGGCGGTATAGTTTCGTACACCGGCATTTATCGATACCGCTAAAATGCTTCTTGAATCTAATTGTATCCCCTTTGCAAAATATACATTTGCCTCGGTTTGGCGTTCTATGGCAACCTGGTCATTAAATACAATCAATCCTGTAGAACCATTGATAGATTCAATGGGGAGGTTACCCGTGATCAGATAAGTTACCGGTGCCCCGTCTACTCCTACCCATTGTCTGCGGGCCAGTGTATTAATTGATCCGGCCTTATCCAGCAGGGAATAGGCGGGATTAAACGGTGTCAGGTTATCCATGTATTGTGTATAACTAAAAGCTTGCTGCTGGGCAACAGCACTATTGCCTGTTACCATAAGTAACAGGCAAAGGCTTAATGCAACAAGCAGGGGTTTCTTGCTATTAAAAATTTTATTGATATCCGGGATCATATCGTGCTATCAGTATTTAATGATAATGAAACCTGTTTTATGTTTATTTTCAGTACCTGCCTTGTATTCCAGCGAATAAAAATAAGTGCCGGGCCGCTGCATGGCCCCATTGATACTGGAATGTCCGTCAAATACTTTTGAGCGGTTATCATAGCCCCTGGCTTCAAACACCTTAACCCCATTACGGTCCATGATCATCAACTTGTTATTGGGGTATGCCGTTAACCCGTCTATGGTCAGGAAATCATTGATGCCATCGCTATTGGGCGAAAGACCTGGGTGCACTACAATTGCATCATTTACGGTGACTGGCGGCGGGGATATCGCTAATGCAGTATTCTTTGATGCCATGGTCCCTGTTATACCAGGTTCCGTTCCATAAATTAACTGCCCTTTGTAATAAACAGTAATATGGTTATTCTCCTTCATCACATCTTTGGGCAGGTACGAGTAATCATTCAGCTCGTTAAAGTTTGACCAGTCTGATTTGGCTATACGGTACTGGATATTGCCCGATGTGCTCAGGGGGTAAAGTGTGCCCACAGCAGCGTTTACCGCTACCTCGAAATAAGTATCGGCACCGTTAAGTGCTGCACCTAATGATACAAAGTTGCCGCTTATGTTACCGCTGCCTTTTTTAGCATAATCTATCCAGTAGTTTAAGCTTTGTGTCCCGTCTTTGGTAAACCAGTAACGCGCGGTGATATCTCCATAGGCAAGCGGTACATTACCGGTATTATTAATGGCAAGATAAGTGCTGATGGTATTGCTGCCTGTGCTTTGGTTTTGATTCTGATAGAATACGTTCAGGCTGGTAAGAGGGGAAACATCAGTCGGTTCAATTCCCCATATCAACATACCATTCCGATAAAGCGTGATGTGGTTATTGGCACCGTAGCTGCCGGTATTACTTTGATAAGAATAATCATCTGCCTCGTTCAAATTTCCCGAGTCCTGGTTGGCAAGCCTGGATTGTATTTGCCCGGTATTGCTGCCAGCTCCAAGATTCCCTGGTGCGGTGAAACTATATTCCACATAACCAAGAGCACCATTATGGGGCTGAACTAAAGAAACATATTTCATTTTTACATTACTATTTCCCAACTGGGCGTAATCTATCCAGGTATTAATGCCCGCGTAATTTTCTGCAGTGAACCAGTAACGCATAGTTAATTCGCTATAGGCAACACCAACGGAATCGGCATTCATTATCTTCACATAAGGACGGATAATGTTATTGGTCAATTGCCCGGCATCTCCATCCTGGTGTTGCACCTGCAGGTTAAGCGGGATAACCTTCAATATGCGGCTTATGGGAGTTGCCGCTGTATATTGCTCGTTACCGGTTTGGGATGCTATGACCGTACTTGTTCCAGCACCTTTAATATGTATCTTACCGTTAACTATCGTAGCCACTGTAGTATCTGAACTCGTGTAGCTTACCGGCAAATTGGAACTTGCCGTAGCATTGATGGTAAAATCCGGATCGCCTATTACTTTCTGAGTTATCGGGTCAAAGGCAATCATTTGCTCACCCAAAAAGCCATCAGCAATTTCTGACGCGCTGAGAGCCCTGCTGTAGATCTTAAACGCATCAATGGAGCCCTTGAACATTGGATCAGCAGAAAACTGAGATTTTCCTAAATAATTAAAACTTGTGACGCCCAGCGCCGAAGGTTTGATGCTGATACCCGTGGTAGACGCTACAGAGGCACCGTTAATATACATGGTGCAGGTGCTGCCCGATCTGGTTATGGCCAGGTTAGTCCAGGTATTGAGCGGAAAAGTATAATTAAAGTTAAGATTTTGCTCAGCCGCCGACCCGTTTTTTATCGCGTAACGCACAATCGATTTCCCGCTTGTTATACCTGCTTGAACCGATAAAAACATATACTGGGTAGTACTCGATCCGAAATCAAATACGCGCATCCAGGTAGTAATAGCATCCATCCGCACCCATGCAGAAATAGTGAAATCATTCAACGTACTCATAATACCTGATGGAAGCGTGGCATAGGCATTAGCTGTTCCATCCAGCAGGAGCGCCTGCCCATACTTACCGGTGCCTCGGCTGCCTGTGGCCGCAAGCGTGGCATGATTAGCTCCCCATGCGTCAATCCCTTTTGTTCCGCCTGGTTCATCAAATTTATAATAATCGTTTTGGCCAATATTGGGCTTTGCAATTACTTCAGTGCTGTTTGGGCTTTCAACAGTACTGTCAATCGAGGTAACAACATAAAAATAGGCACTTCCGTTAGTAACGTTTACATCAGTGTATTTTGTAGTACTAACATTCCCAATTGTGGTATAAGGTCCGCCCGAAGTAGTTGAACGTTTAACCTTATAAGTAAAGTTTGACACGGGTCCCCACTCTATTATATTTTTAGCATCTCCTGCCGCAACCAGTAACCCACTAACAATATTGCTTTGAACGGTTAAAACCAGGGTTACTGTACTCGTGGTACTTCCGTTTGACGCGGTTAGGATAACAGGAAAAACACCTGTTTGGGTTGGGGTACCTGAAATAATCCCCGTACCTGTATTAATATTCAACCCATCGGGAAGCCCGGTTGCCGAAAAACTATTGGGCGATTTGATTGCACCGATGGTATAGCTAAAAGACTTCCCAACAACAATGGTATCAGCTAAAGCACTGGTAATGGTAACGGGCAAAGTGCGGTCATCCAGCAACAGAACATCATTACTTGTTCCACCTTTATAAGTTATACGAAAATTGTAATCGCCCACTGTAATTAAAGCCATTTCAGGCAGGTCCTTAAAGATTCCGGCAATAGCAGTGCTGCCTGTATTATCAATAATGGTGTAGGCTGCGCCCGATGGCAACGTGCCCGCAGTGCCTGTTACTGATAATTTAGGGTTGTTAATGAGGCTAACACTGGTAACTGTTATTTTATCGCCAGTGGCGCTACCCATATCAATTTCAGCATTGTAGGTAGCATCAGGTTTTAAGGTTAAGGAACCGGCTATCAATGAGCCAATAGCCTGGTTCCCGGGTTCAAGAATTGCGCCTGCTCCGCTTCCGGTTCCAATGGTAACCGCCATTGTGCCTTTACCTGTTCCGCCGAACGAACCGGCCTCTGCTGTAAGGGGACTGTTAAAAACCCCCGATGCCGGATCATTGTTTAACAGGAGTTTTCCACCCCTGATAGTGGTTGTACCACTGTATGAGTTATTTCCGGTAAAAATAAGCACGCCGGCACCTATCTTTTCTACATTCATAGAACCCGACATAATGCCGCCAAAGGTTGTACTAAGGTTTAATGCCCCAATGCTGATTGTAGGACTACCCCCGGCATCTGTCCGGATCGCCCCTCTCCCGGTAAGTGCGCCAAAACTGATGGTTCCCGTAGCGAACAGTATGCCCTGGCAGTCATTTCCGTTGGCATCCAGGTTCCAGTAAGCCTTGGCACTGCCTGATTCGGGAACTTCAAAACGCACCCGGTTGTTACCGCTACGTAATTTGGATACAAAAGTACCAGTAAAATTGCTGTTATCGCCAAAAAGGTGTAAGCCCGCGTAAACGTTGCCATCCTGTATAATGGTGCCGCTACCCAAAAGCTTGCCCCGCAGGTTTATTGCATTGCTTGTTTGATAAAAATAACTGGTTTTACCGGCAGCTATTTCAAAGTCGTTATAAAAGGTTGCATCGCCATTCACTGAAAACAATGCCCCACCGTTCATAATGATCTTACCTGTTCCCAACGGACCGGATGTTGGAGCCGAAGGTGTTCCGGTACCAATGCCCGATACCTCCAAACCATATACAGGGGGCCAGCTTTGCCCGTTGCCGTTTAATGTGGTGGTACCGGTATAGGTATTGTTTCCTGATATATAAAGATATCCTATACCGTTTTTTAGCAAACTTCCGTTTCCGCTTATCCCTCCGGTGAGGGATACCGTACCACCGGTTATCGTGTTTACATTGAGCAAAGTATCCAGCACAACAGGCATGCTCAGGGTATGTGAGGTTGTGGCATTGTTAACCAGGTCATTCCTTAAATGGATAGTATCGCCGGATATGGTATAACTGTTCGCGCCCGCGTTAAATTGCATCCGCGAAACCTCCAGCCCTTTAATGTCATTAGTCAAAATAGTATCGGCCGATGCATTGAACGTTATAATGGCTGGGCTTGCCGGGATAGCATTTTCTACCCAATTGGAAGCCAGTTTTAATGAATCGGTTTCGGATGCAGGTTTCCAGGTATAAGAACCAGACCCAGGAACTCCGAATGCCTCTACCGAATTTCCGCTTTCTTTGGTTTGCCCAACTGACGAAATCACGTAATAATAAGGGCTTCCGTTGCTTACATTCACATCAGTATAACTGGTACCCGGCACATTGGCTACGGTTGTATAAGGGCCGCCACTTACGGTGCTTCTTTTTACGTTATATGTTGCTGCTCCAGAGGCAGTGTTCCAGCTTAAATCAATCTCTTTGTTTTTATTGACAATCGCCGGCTGATTTGGCGCCGCGGGCGGAACCGATGCAAAAACCACATTTGAGTTTCCGCTTTCCAATGCCCCGGCCAGGGCCGTAACAACATAATAATTGTTTATCTCGGGCATGGGCAATGCATCAATATAAGAGGTACTGGTTACACTGTCCTGAATGGTAGTAAAAGGACCACTTGCCGAGAGTGAACGCTTTACGCTATAGCTGCTTGTATTTGCTATTACAGGCCATGCAATACTGATGCTTGAAACATTGGTTACCGCGGCAGTAACGCCCGCCGGTGTTGCCGGGGCCATGTTACTGGTTACATTAATAACCAGGCTGGCCGTTCCTGTACCATTAGCATTGGTAGCCTGTAAATTTACTACACTTTGTCCTATTGCTGTTGGGGTGCCGGTAATAACACCCGCAAGTGTATCAATACTTAAACCGGCAGGCAAGCCTGTAGCATTGTACTTTGTTGCATTGCCGGTTGCTGTAATAGCGTAATTAAATGTATTACCAACTACTCCGCTTGCCGAGGTTGCACTGGTTATAAGAGGCGAACCTGTAGCGGATGTGCTGTTAACAGATACATGAGTTAATATAGCTGTATTTAAAGCTGAAGTATTATTGGAAATGGTATAAAAACCAATATAGGTGTTGGCCGGAAGCGTAATAATGTACAATGCATGGTTTGTCCAGTTGATACCGTCCTGCGAATGGTAAGCAAATACCCTGTTACCTACACGCTCTATTTTTAGCCACCAGGGCGCTTTCGGCTGATAATGGGAATAAGATGTTTGCGCGCTGGAGCCATTTGCTGTTGCCCAAACGCTGCCGTTTCCGCCCAGATCTACAGCTACATAATTGGCTGTTGGTGATAGCGATGACCGGATCATCAAACCGGTAACAGCTGTATTCATGGAGTTACTTTCAACCTTCATAATCATACCAACATCGCCATTAGCCTGTTGAAAAGTAAAATTGCTCGCATTGTATTCCGATTTCCCTGCCGCCTTCACCGTCCAGGTACCATTATTGTAGGACGCGGAACCGGTTAAACCAGTACTGCCAATATCAATATTACTGAGGTTGCTAACCGGTTGAGCGAGATCGGCAGGATAAACAACAGGCGTTAATGGGGTGGCATGTGAGGTGTCTGCCGACTTTAAATATAAAAAGGAGAAGCCATCCTCGCCAGCCAGCGCCCGTATTTGTTCGGTATATGGGGTTGGAATGCCCTTACGCAGTGCATACGCTCCCTTAATAATATTGTTAAACGGATGCCTGTGAACATACCCAGGAGGGATTCCCCAATTGGTCCAATAGCTGGCATAGGCCCCGTATGGTACAAAAGATAAGGTGCCGGCAGGCGACTGGCTATACTGGCTATATAATTCGCCGATTTTAAGCAAACGATTGTCAAATTCCGAAAACAGGTCAACACCTTGTTTCCAAGCTACTTCCGCGCTCCATCCAAGCGCCTGAATTTGCTCAAACCAATGGTCATCACGTCCCGAATCGCCTACCTCGCCATTAGGTAAGCTATTGCGTAATCCTCCACCCGCATCCATGCGGTATACTTCAATGGCCTGCTGCCATAGTGCCTGATCGCCCAGATAAGCGGCAATACCTACTGCTATTCCCAATTGGAGGGCTCCTTTATTTGCATCTCTTAAAGGGTTGGGTACCCATGAAGTCGGGTATAAAACATTTCTGAAATAATTATTTACATGTGTATCATTAGCGGCTGTCCATCCCGGAAAGGTACCTCTCAGGATATCGGCCCCTGCAACGAAGTAAGCTACACGGTCGCCAATATCGAGCATGTTCTCTCCACCGCCCCAGCTGGTATTAGTAACTGCCCAGGCATCCAGCATATTAGTGGCTTTTCGGGCGTACGCGGAGTCGCCTGTAAAAACATACATGAACGCCAGGTTATGAATAGCGATCATATCATCCAGCCAGGCCGGATTGTTTAAATTAGGCGCACGGGTTACCGTTGCGAAAGGCCCCCTCATGGAATAGCTTAATTGCGAATGCGAATCGCTTTTGAGGGAGTTATATCCTGTAAGCCAAGGCTCTTTGGTAATATTGCCTTTCAGTTGATCCAGGTCTGCCCGGGTGAAAGGAACTCCGGGATGTACAAAGGTCTGGGCATGTGCCCGGTACACCAGGCCAGTAATAGAAAGTAATGCCACAAAAATTAACGAAAAAAAATAGGTTAGTTGTTTTCTCATATTTTCAATTTATACCGATTTAATCATTGGTTACTTCCTTCAGTTTACATATAGGTTTCCTGCTCCTATCCTGAAATAAATGTGATAGTCTGAATATTAAATTTCCATTACTATGCATTCGCAACCATAGCGTGTCACACTTATTTCAGGTGATTATTTTTTTTAAGGTTTCCCTCGTTTGGTCGTAAAAATTACAGTTGTTGTTTATCCATTAACTCAGGCAAATTGTAAGGCGATATTTGGTTATTGATTTGTGAATCAATAACCAAATATCGCCTCCAAAATGGAAACCCAAGGGGGGATCTGGGAGCAATCATAGGGGGTAAAAATAAAAATCATGAATTTGGATGAATTGAAATCTTCCGGATGCCAGGCGACATTGGTTATTTAGTAAAAGAGCCATAGTTTTAGCCACGGCTTTTCCATTTAAACTTTAATAAAGATGTTCGAGAATTGTTTGAGACAAGGATGCTAACAGATCAATAAACCCTCATTGTACCGCTTTCATAAACATATATTGCGCAACGATGGATACCTTGAACGTGCCACAGGAAGCACCTCTCCATTTTTCAGTTCTATGGAATATCTGCCTCCCGGCTCTATTAACAGTTTTACAGCTTCCTGCCATCTGATGATATATGAACGATGTATACGCACAAACTGGTCATTTGGAAGCAGTCGTTCAATTGCATCAAGGCTTTTATCGTGCAGCCAACTACTGCCATTGTATAACCGCAGCTCGCTGTAGCTCCCCGCTCCTTTAACGCTGTGTACATCACTTACATTTACAAGTTTGATGATGCCGTTATTGCGCACAGCCAGATATTTCAATTCATATCCCGTGACAGCAGGGCTGGCTTTGTCTAATCTTTTAAACGCCCGGAACAAACGCTCCTCGTCAAATGGTTTTGGTACAAAATCAAGCACGCCGTAAGCGAATGCGGTTATGGCTTTATCGGTGTATGCAGACACGATGATAGTTTGAAAAGAGCGTGATACCATAGCTTCCAGTACCGTAAAGCCATCCTTGCCGTTCAAATTAAGGTCGAGCAGCAGCAGTTCTACAGTATGCTTTTCCAGATAAGCTAAGCCGTCCTGCAGGTCATCGCAAATTATAAGTGAGGCTCCCTCCTGTTCAAAATACAGGCGTACCATACGGGCTAACCGCCGTGCTATACGCATCTCGTCCTCGATAATTAAAATATTCATATACTTATCTGAATACTGCTGCGCCAGCCCCCGGAAAACGGTTCTGCACTGAATTGCCAATTATCTCCATAACTTTCCGTTAGTCTTGCCTTAATATACCTAAATCCATTTCCGCCCGATGCTTTTTCAGTGACGCGGTTATCGCCATAGGTTTCCAATACATATTCCTTAATGTGTCCCGACCGTTTAAAATTAAAAACAAAACGAATGCGGTTATTGACAGGGATACTATGGGTTACCCCATTTTCTACTAATGTTAGAATAACCGCCGGCGGAATCATCTCATGGTCATCTATACCCTGTTCATCCCAAATATATATTATTTCCTTCCGGTACTGCATCACTTCAAGATGATGTCTGCACAGGTCTATTTCCCGCCGCACGGATACCAATGTTTCTTCTGCCATTTCCATCATCAGGTCAAATTCGCCCGACAGGGCCTTGATGAACTTTACACCATCGGCAGGCGATTCTTCCACCCAATCAATGAGCGAAGTAAGCGTGTTGCGAAGAAAATGCGGCTGGATATTTTTTTTCACCAGTTCGAGCTGCAGACGCGATGATAACAGCAGAGACGCCTGATGGGCTTCTTCCAACTGCCTTGATGTGGTTGTTTGCAGGTATAATATGCAAAGCAGAATAATGGTAAAGGCAATGTACAAACCAAAATCGTAAAACATAAACTGATTAACCACCATAGATAAAACAAAACCCATAAGTACCAGCGTACTGCCTTTTTGCTTTTTTAGGAGGGCGTACAGCAATACGAGCACCGAAGCAATCCATAAGGCCAGACTGTGCAAATGAGCGGTAAGGTCGTAATGCTCATAATTAATTATATAAATGGCTAACAGGACAACAGCAAACGAACCTATAAAAATACCGGTTCCAGGTAAGCGGTAGTGAATGGCAAAGTACAAGGGAATAAGCAGCGCAATGGCAAAAGTAAGCCAGCCAACAATTTTCAGCCTGGTATAAAAGCGGGTATAGGGAATATCAATGTAAAACTTGATGTACTCCATTGCCAGCAGCGAAAAGAACAGGAAACAGATCAGTGCAAACAACAACATTGTTTTCGGTCGCGCCTGGCTGTTGATATATAAAAAAGCATAGTAAATGGCCGCTATTAAAAAAGCACCCGCCATAAGATTTACTAATGAAAGCTCTATCAGCGGCTGTCGCAGTAACTTAAGGTAACTTTCGGGCTTAGCCATGACTATCCGACCTGTCTCCCTGAGATGCATTTGCGATCCTTTTACTTCCACCAGGTGATTTCCCAATCCCGAAAGCGCATCAGGTATTTGGTAGTAGCTGGTTTCAGTACCCGGCACTTCTGCAGAACCCGCAATTGCAGGGATACCGTTCCGGCCTACTTTTATGCCATCCCAGTAAACATCAAAAGCGCCGAAACTGTGCACCTGTACACCGAGCGGAGTCGCAAATTTCTTTTCTTGCAGGTTGATATACACGCGCGCATGGAATTGGCCGGCTGAAGCGGTATCCACTACTGCATCACTTGCAGTATACCTGATATCACGTGTACAGGATACCAGGAAAAACAACAACAGGATTAACAGCCACTTTTGCATGAGGTAAAGATAAATTGAATTAGATAAGTTTTAGTGCAGTTAAAAAGGCAATAGTGCAGCTGACAGCATTTTAGTGGCAGCTGTGAATTATACATTATAATCTTGCTTCATGAATTATGTAGCAAAACTCTTTGTATTCTTCCTTTTCATCTTGCTTTCCAACCAGGGCATAGCGCAAACGGTGTCCGGTACCCTGATTGAAAAAAAAACCGGTTTGCCCCTGCCATATGCAACAGCGAGTCTGCTGGATAGCCTGAACAAACCGGTAACCGGTGTTATGACCGGAGAAACAGGAACCTTTGTGCTTGGCCCGGTAAAACCCGGCTCTTATGTCCTTGAGTGCAGGTCTATGGGGTACCTGACTATAACACGTACGATTCGACTCAGTACAGGCCAAAAGCTGGCGCTTGCCGGCCTGGCATTATCCCCGGATGCGAAAACACTTGCTGAAGTAGTTGTTACCGGCGAAAAACCAGCCTTAAGTATCCTGCCGGATAAAAAAGTATTTGAAGTGGGCAAAGATGTGCTCTCCCAGAACGGATCCGTGAGCGATGTGCTGAATGGTATACCTTCCGTTAGCGTCAGCCCGCAGGGGCAGGTCAGCCTTCGTGGCAACCCCGGGGTTGTCGTTCTTATTAACGGCCGCCGCTCAGGCCTGGTACAAGGCAATGCCCTGGAACAGCTGCAGGCGGCGCAGGTTGAACGGGTCGAAGTTATCAGCAGTCCTTCTGCCCGTTATGATGCTTCCGGCACCGCCGGTGTAATCAATATCATCCTCAAAAAAAATAAAAAAGCAGGTTTCAACGGACAGGTGCAGGTAATGGCCGGTATTCCAAATGATACCCGCCTAAACCCAAGCCTTAATTATAAATCCGAAAAATTCTATTTCTTTTCCACCATGGGCATGCGCAAATCTGACTACAAGGGCAAATATTCCTCCAACCAATTTACTCCTGCTAATAATTTAGCCATGCTTCAGGATGAAGACCGGCATGACGATGGTAAAATGCTCTATGCAGGGACAGATTACCAGCTGAGTGAAAAACAAACCATGACGGCCGCGTACCTGTGGCATGGTACCCATGATCATGACAAAACCTGGCTAAATTACGATTACAGCAGCCTTCAACCAGACAGCACACTCAAACGTAGCGGCGAATCCCGGGAACACCGGAATTACAACCAGCTGGAGTATAACTATACCCAGTTATTTAAAAGGCCTAAGCAAAAATGGACTGTTGACCTTCAATACGATTGGTGGAACAGTCATAAGAACTGGCAATTACAAACAGATAAGGTAGCACCGGAAAAGGCGGAATATCCCGCTATTCGCACCAATAATACAAACGCTAATCATGATCTTCTGATCCAGTCTGATTGGGTACAACCACTGACTGGCAGCCTATTGCTTGAAGCTGGCTTAAAAACAGAGAACCGGAGTATCAGGTATAGCTTTGTAGCTGAACAGCAAACAGGGGATAATTTTACGATCTATGATAACATAAACAACGACTTACGTTACTACGAAAAAATACAGGGAGCTTATAGCCAGCTAAGTGACAAAAACGAAAAGTGGAGCTATCTTGCCGGATTACGTATGGAAGCTACGGCGGTAAGGATTGAGGACGATAAGAATTATCATATCCCAAAGAAAGCATACACCTGGTTTTTCCCTACGCTGCATCTTGATTATAAAATAAATACTACATCACAGCTGCAGGTGCACTACAGTACACGCATCAGCCGTCCTTCACTCTACCAGTTATCACCTTTCGCTGAACTTACCGACCTCTCCTCAAGGGAAATAGGCAATCCTGACCTTAACCCATCATACGCGCATGTTTATGAGTTAGGGTTCTTAAAACAAAGCTCATTCATTACGATAAACCCAACTATCTTTTATCAGCATATCGTCAAACCTATTTCTGATTATACTTATCGTGATCCGGAAGGCTATTTTGTTACGATACCGGTTAATATCTCCGGGGAGCAGCGTCACGGTTTTGAGCTTAACTTCATGTATAATCCCATTACTGCTTTACAACTGAATGCCGATTTTAACCTTTATCGTTTCAGCCAAAAGGGCAGCTACAACGGGTTCAATTTCAACTATACCGGCACCTCATCGGGTGGGCGCCTTACTGTACAGGTTAAATTGCCAAAGGCACTGGGCATACAAACACGCTACTATTATAACGGCCCTAACTCAACCGCACAAACCCGGATACGTGCCATGCAATGGGTTGATTTCGGCATGAGTAAAAAAGTGTTAAATGACCGTTTTTCCATCGCCGCTGATGCGACCAACATCTTCGACACCCGGCGCTATCGTACGGTTGTAACAGGACAGGATTATTCACTTACCACCATGAGCCGGTTCAACGGTGCACGGTACAGAGTGAGTTTAACCTACAAGATCAGCAACGATGGTTCGGCACGACAGGCAAAAACTGGCAACCGGGACTAAGCATATTTAATATACCACGCTTATCAATTGATTTTCTCAGTGGTTCTGTTACCAATATAGAGGTGTATTTGGTGATTAAACTTTCATTGCTGATGTAAACTGATAACCCTGGTAATCTGCCAGCGACCGGAGTTTTGCCGCCAAAGAAGCATGAATTTACCAGGCCCTGCTTTCACCAGGTTCATTGATGTTACGAAAAGTATGATAACCAAACTCACGATAATTGCCCCCAATCATCATATTTAGCCAACGGGTCTTCGGGCCGTACGGGCAAACTGAAGCAGAACCTTTTCTTTGCAGGCCGGACGTTGTTTGCAAAGTAGGAGGTAACCTCCCTTACCATACAGTTTTAATACAGCTTTGCTTTTTGTTATTAATAATGTTATAAGTAGACACGGAAAATTGTCATCACGTAACAAAAAGAAAAATTATTGTAACGTTTTTCCCTCTCCCGGTGACTAATAAGTATTATGGGGAGAATAAAAATATTTTTAGGTGTACTTCTTTGTAGTGTTGGCTACTATTCGAAATCCGATGCCCAGACAGCACCCTTTTTAATATCATCTGTCAGGATTGGCCATCCTTTTGGCTGGGATTACTGTGTATAGAAAAATAAGGAAAAAACAATCTGTATAGCTATTCAGAAACTGGGAAAATATTGATTTAGATGGCCATATTGGTGGGCACTATTTATCTGCACTGGCTAATATGTATGCTGCTACCAATGATGCAGAACTAAACAGGCGGCTTAATTATATGCTGGCAGAACTCAAACGTTGCCAGGACAAAAAAGGAAGCGGTTATATTGGCGGCACACAGGGTGGAACAGCCATGTTGAAAGATATTGCTGCCGGTAAAATTGAGACTTATACATTTGCTTCAACATGATTAATTATCGGGGGTAATGAAACTTTTTGTACTGATAATGTTTATTAAAACATGAGTTTAAATAATAAGGATATACTATTAAAAGCAAATACTTTTGTGACTGAAGGCGACAATGATGGGTTCCTATCTTTATGTACCGAAGATATAAAATGGGAATTTGTAGGCGACAAGACTTTAATGGGAAAGGAAGCCGTTCGAGCGTATATGAAAGAGGTATACGTGGAACCACCGGAGTTTGACGTCGAAAATTTAATCGCAGGAGGAGATTTTGTTTCAGCAATTGGTAAAATCAGCATGAAGGACGAAGACGGAAAAGTAATTGACTACTCCTACTGCGATGTTTGGCGTTTTCGCGATGGCAAAATGGCCGAATTAAAAGCTTTTGTTATCGAAACCAAGCCAAAATAAAACACCTTAAAAAAATTGTCAGTAGCAGAACAATAGCGATGACTGCTATTTAATTTTTTCCAGTAATTTCCCATAATATATATCCTGGTTAATTTTCCCGATTAATTTAGGACCTTTACGAAGATTATAGGATTTGATGCCAGTAATGAATCGAAACTATGTGGTCTAACAAACCTCGAATTATTAAAAGCTCCCTTACAAACCACGTTTTAACGTTGATTGTCGAAAAAATTAATGCAAAATGAAAACTTTAACGGAATTTAAAGCATCATTAAATCTAGAACAGCCCCTTAGCGAGTACTCTGTGCAGTTGAAAAGTCTTTGGTATGATGGTAAAGGCGATTGGCATAAAGCGCATGCACAGGTTGATCATCTCGAAGATAAAGCATCGGCGTGGGTCCATGCCTACCTGCATCGTAAAGAAGGTGATACTGGGAACGCCGATTATTGGTATAGCAAAGCACGGCAAATCCGCCCGAACCTATCTCTGGAAAAGGAATGGGAGCAATTAGTGTTAGAATTTCTTTGATCGGTAACTCTGATAATCCCATTTATAGACAGGGAAGGTAATGCGGGTTCTAATCACGGCAGGATGCCAGCCCAATCCCCTTTTCATCTACAAATCAATAAATTAAAAACGACTATTTAACTTTGTTCACCTTTTTTTTCGCCGCCGATCCGAGTTTTTTAATTATAAGATGCTCCGTATTTTCCAGTCGGAGGCTCATATCATTATTTTGATAATGAAGCAGTCAACACACTGTTTCGTACAGCAATCAATTGATAAGCAAAATCACCTAATCACCTGGTCCATACCAGCTTAAAATTTGCAAAGTCCCCAAATCCAGGTTGCGGCCCATAAGTGCATTGGTACGGCCCAACCTGCACTGCCTTACCGTTCATATCCGTGCGTAAAACCGGGCTGCCGGGCAGATCCACCCAGTGAACGTTATCATTACTGGTGCGGATATAAAAAATATCCCCGCTGCGCTGGATCTGAAGGTAACGGTTAAAATTCCAGGCAGATTGGGCGTTGGTTTGCCTGCGGTCACCATCCATCAGGTTGGTGAGCATATTACCTACGTTCCAGGCAGGAAAAATGCCATTTTGTAAAAGCTGCTCACCTCCACTACCACTTTTTTCACCGCGAGGCACCCGCACCATTAGCCCTGCCTCATGGTTTCCCGCTACTTTTTTTTCTGCCAGCCCGCTCACATCAGTGATCTCCACTTCGGCAACAAAATCACCTTTCACTTTTTTGTATAAAAAGGGACCGTAAGGTGGATTTCCATCCCAGTTGGTACCAACGGATGCCATCCGGAGCGCATGGTCACCTGCTACTACTTTGGTATTAGTCTGTGTAGTACCTTTACCCAGCATCCCATCCCATATGAAGCCTGCCACATCGCCTGTAGTAAAATCCTTACGGATTGAAAAATCATCCGCGGCTATCACAAACTGTGATAAACCGGTGCTGGCGGTCGCTACGGCAGAAGGGCCAGTAACATTGCCAAAATTATCCCTTACCTTATAGCTGTACCGGTAAGTTTTACCCTGGGAAAGCCCATAATCGATATAATAGGGATTATCAGTCCAGTTACCGGGTGTTAACTCATCTCCACCTGAAAAAAGATATTGCAGGTCGGCAGACCGATCAGCCGAACCCGCTTCCATGGCTATCATTCCCGGCGATAAGGCTTTGGGTAGTTTTTTATAAACCAGATCAGCCCCGGCAGGCCGGTGGATATTTTGACGCCGGGTAGCAGCCAGGGCGTTGATTTCGTTAGCTGTCAGCGCATGTTTATAGACCACCAGGCTGGCTATCGAACCTGTAAAACCATGCGCATCCGCAGCACCCAGTGCCAGCATACCTGTTGTTTTTGCGGATACAGCTGACCGTTTCGTGCCGGTCAAATGGCCATCCAGGTATTCCTTTACCAGGTTACTTGTATACGTTTTAACGAGCAGGTGCCATTTGTCAGCACCTGCATTAAATTTTAAACCCTCATTATTTTTGATCGCGGCAGGCATAAAACCGCTGACAAATTTGCCCTGCTGAGATGCCTTACTGTATACCATTGCTACTATACTATAACCTTCATTGCCGTTACCGATGAATAAGGGCTTATCTAATATCAGGGAATGTTTACTATCTACATAAACGGCTATCCGCCCGGCCGCATCCCTCACCTCGGGCGGCGTACCTGCAGGTGTAAAACGCCCGCCCGCTTCTCCATCGTTAGCCCAGCTTTTTAATTGGCCATAAGGCAGCTTGGCCGCATCAAGGTAAACGGCTACATCTGGCTGTTTTACATGGCTAAAAGCCGCTTTTATCGCTGTATCGGGCAAAACCCTGTCATAAACCTGCAGTGAAGCCAAGGCCCCTGAAAAACGGCCAGGGCCGGCTTGCTGACCGCCGATCAAAAACTTAGCGGCCGGCTTTACGAAAAGCATTTTATTTTCCAGGTTATTCAGTTCGCCATCAACATATACTTTCTCAAACGTACCGTCGAAACTGATGGCGACGTAATGCCACCTGCCGGTAAGGTCCATGTCCTTTCGGTACGGAAGATCCGCAAATCCTCCATGCCGGGCGGCGCCCATATCGCGGTTACTACCGTAACCGAAAGTGGCAACCGTTAAATCTCCACCCCCATCGGCCCAGTCAAGCACCGGGTTTTCGCCTTTTTGCTGGCCTGTATAAGCCCAAAAGCAAACCGTATAACTGTTATTGCCAGCCAGCGAATATGGCACGTTAAAACCCGAACTCAAAGTTTGCCCGGCTTTAAAAACAACCGCTTTTTTGCCCGCAACAAAATCTACATAAGGGGACCGGCCTTGTGTCTGGAATGAACTGCCTAAACTGCCTTTATTGGCCCATTCCTTAACCATCGTTCCCGGTTGCAGGCCATCCGCGTCAACATCGATAAGTAAACCCTGTTGTTTGAAGCTGGCTCTGTTTGCCGGCGGATTGATATTAGCCGGAACAACATCGTGGCCGCCGTCAGCAAACACCTTTAAGTTCCACACCGCCTTATACAAACCCGGGTACTCTGTCCCGGTGATCGTCAACCTGATATACCGTGCTTTTACCTCCTTTTCGTCAATCACGGGGCTGCCGTGCCACCGGTTGTCCCTTTTATCAGCAAAAATTTGCCAATCCTTTCCATTGATGGAGTATTCAATAAAATACTGGTAATACCAGGTGGCGTATTCAAATTGCGTCAGCACCTTTTTCACTGTCGTCACAGCGCCAAGGTCTACTTGTAACCATGCCGGAGCCGTACTGTTATCTTTAGACTTCCACAAAGTTCCGTTATTATCGTCTGCTGCGAATTCCGGCTTATAATCGTCGCTGTAAAATGAAGAAGCGGTCACCTTTTTTTGATAAGCCAGGTTGGGGTACGGGTTAGTGGCCTTCGCCAGTAAGCCTATGCCTGTGTGCGTCGGGATTACCTTTTCAATATTACCATCCGCGTCAAAAACAAGCTTATCGGCACAGATCTGCCGGTGATAGCCCCCACCCGAATGCGGGTTATTATGACGATGATATATAATGTAATAATCGTCCCCAACCTGTAATACCGAATTATGACCCGGCCCATGAACCGTTCCATCGGCATTGGTAGTAAGTATCGGGCTGTTTTTTCCGTACACATAGCCAGACATCGGCCCGGTTTTACTCGTGACATACTGTACCCGGTAGGTTTCATTTTCGCAAAAACCCGATGAATACATCAGATAATAGATACCCTTGCGCTTAAACAGGAATGAACCTTCAAAAAAATCTTTAGCATCGGTATTGGGTATCTGCGCTGTTTTAGCAAATGTTTTCATATCGGGGTTTAAAAGCCCTATACCACACCCATAACCCGGGTAAATACCCCAGGTGCCCCAGGTCATATAAAATTTGCCATCGTCATCTCTGAATGTTTGCCCGTCAAGCGTTATTACACCAGGAACGTATAAATTGGTCAGTACGGGTTTATTATCGGCATACAAAGGTATCCAGGGTCCAACCGGTGTCGAAGCTGATGCCCCATATATTTCAACTGTGGGCTGGCAATAGTACAGGTAATACTTCCCGTCGTTACCCCGGGTTGCATCAGGCGCCCAGTAATTGTGTGTGGTAGGCCAGTTCATGTCCTGCATTGTCCAGTTCACAAAATCTTTAGAAGTCCATACTTGTGACGGTCCCAGGCCTCCACCGTTACCATCGGTTGTTGTATACAAGTAAAACGTATCTCCAAACTTCTTTATCGTCGGATCGGCAAAATAGCCGGGGATTATAGGGTTACCATTCCCTGCCGAAACGGCTTGGCTTTGGCCTAAAACCTTTGCGGTAATGAAACATGCAAACAGAATAAAAGTCAGTAAAACACACCGTTGTAAACTCATGTAAGAAAGTATAAATAACCCTTCGGTTTGTTGATATTAACTAAGCCTAAGAAGCCGCCTGCGCTTTGCAGGACGGCCATCTTCGTTTCAACTAAATTAACCAGGATCAACTATTTTATTTTTATTTTTTTGTTATTGTAGGCAAGGTAATCGTAAGTGTATAAGTACCCGGAGAATACACTTTAAATGCATCAAAAGCCAAATTCACATTTTTATTTAACGTATTGAACGTGCCCGGTATCCTGTAATAACTCAGTGTACCGTTGGCTCCTAATTTTATAGGGAAACCATTTGGCAAAACCGGAAAACCCCACTCCATGCCTATTGCGGTTTTAACCATCGGGTAATACGGATTCATTTGTGCAAAATTACCCCTGTCGCCCCTGTTTATAACCTCGCCTGCTGATGGGTTAAAGGGTTTTCCGTTTTTATCAACCACCTTGATAATAATTTTATCAGGACCGGCCGTACGCTCGATGGTTGCTTCAGGATTGGGCAGTGTAATAAAATTAGTTTCGGCCCCTACATCTGAATAGGAGGAAAACGTGGTGCCAATAGACGAATTTATTTTAGCCACCAGCTGAATATCACAGGCGTTAAGCAGTGTTTTTGTTCCTCTTTGATTGCTTACCTCTACATCAATAGTATATAACCCCGAATCAACATTCACAGTAGCTGTACTAAATTCAAGCCTGCCACCTATGGGGTTTACATGAAATGGTGGTTTCAGGCTTTTGGTGATCTTGGCATTTAACAATGCAAGCGTTGAATCGGCGTCAGTGATCTCGCCGGAAAATGTGCTGATGGTATCCGGCTGCAAAAGTTCAGGAGCAGGCTTGCCTGTAAGTTTATTCCTGATAGCCAGCAATTTAACCATTAATGGCTGGGTTGACTGATCTGAATTGATGGAATTTGAATACATGGTTAAGCCCTGGGGTACAATAAGCAACTGCGGGCTATAATTGAGGTTATTGCTGATGTAACCCACCTCTGGTTTTTTACAGCCACAGATAACTAAGRTTAGTAAAAAACCAAGGTATGATAAATATATAAAGTTCTTTTTCATCTTAGTGCAAATTAAAATGTTACAAAAGTGTGGGTGTTGGATAGCACATGCAGGATGCCTCCCGATGAAGTTTCGATCCCTTGCGTTTGGCAAACTACCGTAACATCGGCGGGATTTGCCGGTGTGGGCAATTGCCCCGGCACATCAATTGCCCCCCTGATCTTTACATAATACAGGAAGTAAACCGGCGCCGATGAGTTGGTATAATAGGATGGATCAGTACTTTTTATACGCAGTATACCGCACGATAATTTGGCAAGGTTGGTATTCACGTGAATTAACTCGTCATTAAAATCGGTGATCTTTATTTGCTTGGTAAACAAGTATTGCCTCAATGAATCGGGAGTTAGCCTGGCGTACAAGCTATCCATCGTGAACTTGTTATTTTCATCAATTAACTGAACGCGGCGGGTTTGCAGGGCCAGGTACCTGTTTATGGAATAATCTGTAACTGCAAAAAAGGTACCTGCCTTGTTTACCTCATCCACCATATTATAGTGTTTTATAATGGTGGTAAGCGTATCAAAAATATGGTAAGGATGGCTTTGCAGATAATCAAATGTACTTAGTGATGTTTTAGCGATATGTGTGCCACCACCGCTTATGTATGTTTTTTTACAGGCTGTGGTCATCATTAAAACCGCAGCTAACAGTGTAAAAAAGTAATATGTTGTTCTATTAGTTTTCATGTTATTACAATTTTGATGACCAGTAAGGGGTTTGTTTTAAACTATTATCGAGTGTAATAAGAATAGGGTCAATAGGCCAGTAATATTTGCCCCGGTTAAATTCAGACAGGCTTATTTTGGTGTCGCCAAATTCGGCTATGCCCTTTTGGCGGGCAAGACGTACCAGGTCATAAAAACGATGCCCCTCTAAAAACAGCTCCCGGCCACGCTCATCAATTATAGCTTCAAACAACTCATCAGCTGTGCCGCTGTAAGGTTTGATGCCTGCTGCTGTTCTGATCTGGTTTAATAAGGTAATAGCCGGTGCCGACTGACCAATTGCTGCCAAGGCTTCGGCCCTGAGCAAAATGATATCCGAAAGCCTGAAAACAATAATGTTATAGTAAGCAACGGCTATTTGATTGGTATTTTGCTGTGTATACTGAAAGTTGGAGTATTTAATACAAATGGGGTCTGTAGTTCCCGTAAATGCAAAAGCGTTCTTTAATCTAAGATCGGTGGTATCTGCAAAAAGGCTGTTTAAATGATCTGTATTCATAACAAATGCTGCGGAGCCATTTATCAGCGTATTATAAGGAGCCTTGGTGGTATAAAAAGGGATCCCGGCTGTTGAACCTTCGTTTGAGGCACTTTGGGCTATCTCAAAAATACCTTCTGTCGATTGACCCTTGTAAATACTTAAATACCCGGTACTGCTCCTGTCAACTAACTGGTAGTTTCCTCTTTTTATAACAGAATCTGCTGCTGCCGCGCAATTCTGGTAATCCTGCTGCCATGCATAAATATGCGCAAGCAAGGCAAAAGCACTCCCGCGATTGGCTCTAACAGCGCGGTTATTTGAATTTACGTAGCCATATTGCATAAGCGGTATAGCCTTTTTCAAATCGCTGATGCATTGAGCCAAAACGGTGGCTTGCGGAGTTCTTGCAGTACTTACCGCATCGCCTGCATTAACACTTTTAATCACCAGCGGTACATCGCCCCATACCCTTGATATATAGAAATAGGTAAACGCCCGCATAAAATAAGCCTCACCAATTAAATTATTTTTGGTTACCACCGGATCACTCCCTGAATTATCGGTAGTAAAATCAATTGCAGGTATATTCTGGACACAAAGGTTAGCGTTATCAATAACCCTGTAAAAATTATCCCACCTGCGCAGGTTTATCATGGTGCGGTAATCGGATGTTGCTGCAACCGGTAATGACCAGTTAACGTTGCCAACATCATTCATATCCTCTACCCCTCCAAATGAGGAATACTCATCTGTAGCCACGTCGCCATAAGCATAATACGTTATTGTTTTATTATTGAGCGCGGTGCGCAATAGCGAATAACATCCTGCAACAGCACTGTTTGCCTCATTGGCTGTTTTAAAAAAATCAGTGGTAATAGGTGTACTAACTGGCTTAAGATCCAGAAATTTCTTGCAGGAAAAAGTTAATATGCTCATACTAACCAGTATTGCTATTATATATATCTTTTTCATTTGTTTAATTTTTGATGATTTACGTTGTAAAAATTATTCATTGCCAGGTACCGGGCTTTATTAAAATGTCAGGTCGAGGCCTAATGTTATTTTTTTAGGCTGAGGATAAGATGTACCATTTGCATAACCATCAACCCCCACCAATTCGGGATCGGGTATGTTAGCATACTTTTTAAGGTAGATGTTATCAACTATGGAATAGATCCTGATAGATTGTAATTTATACCGGCTGGCTAATTTTGCCGGCAATGCATAACTTAATCTTGCGCTTTTAACTCTTATAAAGCTTCCGTTTTGTACAAAGGTTGACTGGGCTATGTTCCACTTATCTACATTGTTGGTTATCAGTCCCGGGAAAGTGGCTACGTCACCAGGTTTTTGCCAGAATGTTTGTCCGTCGTTAAGTTTTAAGGCTACTGCTGCATTTGTACCATATACATAATAAGGATTATTAGTTCCGGCAACCTGCAACAGATCTGACAGATAACCATTCCTGATCTGGCGGCCAAACATGAAGGTTGTTAATATGCTTAAGGAGAAGTTTTTATAGGTGAATGTATTTGTAAAACCTCCTGTGAATTTAGGATTAGGGCTCCCGTTCTCCACCCTGTCTTTATCATCAATAATGTAATCGCCGTTGATATCTTTCCGTATAGGGTCACCTGCCGAATAAAACGGACCTGATTTGCTGTCATGACGCAAACGAAGACCGGTTAAAGGATCAACGGGCACATCAGAATCCTTAGCGTACACCCCGGTAACTATCCATGAATTGTAATAAAATAATGGCTTACCTACGGTTAAGTTTTCTGACAGGTATGGCGGCCCGTAAGTAATATCCCTGTTGCCGTTTGGCAATTTGGTTACATAGTTTTGGTTGTAAGCAATGTTAAAATTGGTTGACCATTGGAAAGCTGAAGAGCTTGCCATATTACGGGTATTAATGGTAATTTCAACACCTGTGTTACGTGTGCCAACAAAGTTGCTGCTTATTGAAGTGTAACCTGTTGTAATGGGTACCGGTACCGAAAACACCTGGTTATTTGTATTCCTGATATAATAATCGCCGGTAAAATTTATCCTGTCATTAAAAAAGTTGATATCGGCCCCAATATTAAACTGCGGGCTGCTTTCCCATTTAATGGTTGGGGATGCCGCCGGTATATAATAATTAGGATAAGCCACCTGGGTGCCCCCATAAGTAGGGATATTTACAAGCCGCCTCTCGCCCGCAGTACCATTAGCCAGTGCTGATCCGTCATAGTATGCATCCGAAATAAGTGTGGTATACTGCGCATAATAATTAGATGGGTCCTGCCCGGTAATACCAAAACTTCCCCTTATTTTCAGGAAGGAGATGGTCTTGCTCAACGGTTTAAAGAATGGCTCGTCAGAAAGTATCCATCCTGCTGAAACGGAAGGAAAATTGCCCCACCTGTGTTCAAGGCTATATTTTGATGATGCATCCCTGCGGTAATTTGCCTGAAACAGGTATTTACCTTTATAATCGTAACTAAACCTGGCAAAATAGGATAGCTTCCTGTTTTCTTCAGAGTATGAGTTACCTATTAAGTTTGCACCCGGAGCAACTCCCTGAACGGTTTTTACGCCATTAATGGACAGGTTTAGTCCCTGTAAAAAGGAATTATCCCTTGTAAGGTCATAAGCGCCCTGCCCTATCAATGCCGAAAAGTTATGGTTTTCTTTTACCTTAAAGTCATAAGATAAAAAATTGTTAACCTCCCAGATCCTTTGCTGCAAAACAGTTGTTGAAGCCATACTTACACCATTATTGAGTTCGGCGGGTAAGAAATAGTTCCTGGTATTATTATCGGTGTTAAATGAAAAACTGCTGTTAAATATTAAGCCTTTAGCCAGTGTTGCTACCAGCTGCGAATTGGCCAAAAGAGAAGTGTTGCGGTCATCGTCTCTCAGATCATCATACCTGCCTTCATACAACGCCTGTTCGGCAGGCCTGATCTGAAAAAACGAAGAAGGAAAACTTTGAACGCTGAACGGATAAGTGGCAAAAGGATCGCCCGAACCAATACCATGTTTTGATTTGGTGGTACCATAAATAACATTGGTGCTGAATTGAATAGCTTTAACCGGGTTAACCTGGAAATATAAGCTTGGAGTTAACCTGTTAAAATCATACCCTCTTAATACACCTTGTTCATAATACTTGTTCATTGAGAACTTATAAGAGTATTTTTCTTCGGCTCCGCTGATGCTGGCATCAATACTTGAGAGCGTAGCCCTTTGGGTAAGTAGCCCCTGCCAGTCGGTATTGTTGTTAAAGGCAGTATTCAAGCTATCAGTAAGTATTGGGCTCAGCCCGTTTTGTATGCTGGTATAGGCGCCCTGGTCATAAAGTATCCCTAATTTTAAACGCCTTTCTGCAGCTCCCGTAACCACAGGTATTAATGAAGGCTTATCAGAAATACCGTAATAGGTTGATAAGCGAATTTGAGGGATGCCGAGTTTAGGGCGTTTTGTTTTAACAATGATAACACCATTTGATCCGCGCGAACCATATATGGCGGCAGCTGATGCATCTTTTAAAACATCAATTGATTCAATATCATTAGGGTTAATAATGGCTAAAGGGTTGCTGCCATAGCTTGATTGCTTATCATTTACATCATAAATGATATTATCTATTACATACAAAGGCGCTGTACTGCTGCCCTGGTTAATATTACTGCTGCCCCTTATATTTACAAGTGTACTTGCCCCTGGCTCGCCTGATGTGCTTAATACTGATAAACCTGCCACCCGCCCCTGCAGTGCCTGATCAAAGGAGGCATAGGGTGTATTTTCAATATCCTTACCCTTTACAGTAGCTATTGCGCCTGTGGTTTTACGCCTTTGAACTCCCTGATAACCTATCAGCACAACTTCCTGTAACGATTTAAGGTCATCATCAAGCAATACCTTTAAGGTACTTCTTGAGCCTACAGGAAACTCATTGGTTTTAAAACCAACCAAACGGAATAGAAGTACGGTGTTGGCCCCCTTTAAGGTTATGGAAAAGTGCCCCTCTTTATCGGTCACCGTTCCGTTTGTGGTACCCTTTTGAATTACACTTACACCGGGTAAACCGCCATTGGTTTTATCAACAACTACTCCAGTAACTGTTTTCTGCGCAAATGCCAGCCAGGGTATAAGCAAACAGAACAGTGTACAAAGGATCAAAAATTTCTTGTGGTGTGTAAAGGTTCTTGTCATAAATTATCACTTTAAATTCAATATCAATAAGTAATTTATATATGATAAATGTATGCGGATACCTCATGCTTTTTAATTGTTATTTTAACACATATTAACAATATATTATCCTATTTTTAACATTTAATTATTTGATAAACAATTAATTAAAAAAGGCACACCACTGAGTGGTGTGCCTTTTTACAGATTATAAGTGTTATAATGGTAAAATTAAAATACATGAAGTTTAATTTCTCAGCAAACAACCAATTGATGAGGAAACCCAGGCGATTATTCTTCCATGCTCACCGCGGTAAGTTCATCTGTATTACGGACAGGAGGTTCGGTGTTTAACAAATGCCTTACAAAAAAATCTCTTTTCTTTTTACGGCCATAAGGGCCGCCATCGCTATGGCCCATTCCGGGTATAGTTAGCAGGTCAAAATACTTATTATGTTTTATCAGGGCATCAGCAAAACGGTAAGTCGACTCCGGAGGAACATTGTTATCGGCCTCACCCACAATCAGCAATAAACTACCTTTTAATTTATCGGCATTGGTAATGTTTGATTGCTGCTCATAATGCGGCCCTACCGGATAGCCCATCCACTGTTCGTTCCACCATTGCTTATCTATCCGGTTATCATGACACCCGCAGGCCGATACTGCAGCCTTATAAAATTCGGGATGAAACAATAATGCCCCTGCTGAATTTTGTCCCCCGGCTGATGTACCATAAACCCCTACCCGACTGATATCCGCCTGCGGGTATTTTGCAGCCATAGCCTGCATCCATAAAATACGGTCAGCAAAACCGGCATCAGCAAGGTTATGCCAGCATACATCATGAAAAGCTTTGGAGCGGTTAGCCGTGCCCATTCCGTCAATTTGTACCACTATAAATCCCAGCTGCGCGATGCTTTGCATTTCATTGATCACTGAAAAACTCTTGGGAACAAATGAATCCTGCGGACCGGCGTATATATTTTCAATAACAGGATAGTTTTTGTTTGGGTTCATATTAGCCGGGCGATAGATAACGCCCCAAATATCTGTTTTGCCATCGCGGGCCCTGGCAACGAACACTTCGGGCAATTTAATACCGGTAGCTAACAGATCGCTCAGATCCTGGTGTTCAAGTTCGGTTATTGTTTTAAATGTTGATGTGTTCTTAAGCACCATACGCGGCGCTATATTAACTTCTGAATAGGTGTCGATATAATATTTCCTGCCAGGCGAAAAGGTAAGGCTATGGTTCCCTTTTTCGGGGGTTAGGTCAACCAGGTTCCTGCCATCAAAACCTATACGGTAATAGTGGATAAAATAGGGGTCTTCGCCTGCATTTTTGCCACTCGCATTAAACCAGATCTCTCTTTTCTTAACATCTACACTATCAATGTCCCTCACAACCCAGTTACCTGCGGTGATCAGCTTTTCTTTCCCTGTTAGTTCATTAACGAGGTATGCGTGGCGCCACCCGTCCTTCTCGGTAACCCATATGATCTCATGCGTTTTGGGCAGGTAACGTGTATAGATCCTTTGCTCATAGATAAATGTATTTGTTTTTTCATCAATGATGTTGCGTGTTTTCCCGGTTTGTACATCCACCTCAATAACCCTGAAGCGCTGGTGCCCCCGGTCAACTTTTTCATATGTAAAATACCGGCTGTTTCCGTCGCGCCAGTGCAGCACCGGGGCTCCAAAAAAGTCAAGTTTTTCTGCATCAACCTTTAATTTACTTTTATCGCTTATGCTAAAAATAAACGACTCATAAGTGGTAAATTCATCTCCCGGCTGGTCATATTCATGCGATTTAAGCTTACCACGTGTTGTGCCGGGTACCGAACTGAGAATATAGTATACCTCTTTTGTTTTTTTAGGGTCAATATGATAGGCTACCAAATGTTTGCTATCAGGAGCCCATGATACCTCGCCATAAGGTTTATCAAGGTTGCCATCAGTAGTGAATTGAATTTCGGCAGACCCTTTTAATGACTTTGCATAAATATTACCGCCCTTTATAAAAGCAGCCCATTGTTTATCAGGCGAAACAGAATCAGTTACCAATCCTTCCCAACGGTACCGGCGTGTTTGAAGCGGCTCATTAGGATCATAACTCTTAAATAATGTATCGGTTGTTTTTTCGCAATGGTAATTACTCAGGTCGCATTTCAACCAGCTATCACTTATTTTAAGCGTTACCTGCCTTTCATCGGCACTAAAAAACATTTTCGTGATGTGCAGCTTGTTCACCGGTAATGGTATACCAAGTACTGTGCTAACGGCATCAGCCATTTGTTTACTATCAAATACTTTGCGTTTTAATCCTTTTTCAGCATCTACAAAATAATAATCGGTTTCATTGTTTTTTACCCGCTTGCCATACCAAAATTGTTTGTTATTTGCCTGCCAGTTGGGCTTAATGTTATAGTTAATTGCCAATTTCTTCCAGGCCGAATCAAGTTTATCGGCATTGATATAGGATTGTAATACCTCCTGGTGAGTGGGTAAATAAGGTGCAACTGGTGTTTGCTGGGCATAAGTGTGAGCTGCTGAAAAAACAAGCAGAATTAAAAAAAATGAGTATAGGTGCGAACGCGTACCATGCATAACGATAAGAGTTTATGTTTATTAAAATTAAATAATAGCCGGGCATCATTTTTTCAATAAATTACCAACTATTACCCAGCAATTACCCTTTAATCAGTCATTACCTGCCAATTATCTTTAAAAGCCTTACCCCATGTGGCGGTATGTTAAAGGATATATTTTTTAACGGTGCAGCAGTTATATCCTTTTGCTTCCAAACATCCCTTACAACGGTTGCTTTTGTCAGGTTTATCTGTTTAAACTGCAGGTTGTAGTTTTTATATTTATCGCCGGTGTTAAATACCCCCACCGCTTTACTGCCATCCGCAAGTGGTTTTAGCCAAACCTGTATCCCATTATCATTTATCAACCGCTCGGCTTGCTTACCAGATACATCCTGATCAAGGGCTATCACTTCACGGTTTTTTAGCAGGTTAAGGGTAAACTCGTCCAGCTTACTCATATCACAGCCAATAAGCAGTGGCGCTGATAGCAGGCTCCATAAACTTATATGGGTATATTGCTCATACGGGGTTAAGTTTGTTGGGTGCAGGTTCTCGCCCCAGCCTACCATGCCCACTATCAGCATGTCGGGATCATTCCACCCGCCCGGATGTGCATAGGTCGCATTATTGGTTTGACTAAAGCCAATACTATAAAGGCTTTCCCAGGTATCGGTAATATCCTCGGTTGTACGCCACAGGCTGCCGTTCATTTCTGCTCCCCATTTCCATACATCATGTATACCGTACTGGCAGATACTGTAAACCATATCACGCTGGTGTTTTTTCAATTCATCGCGCATTACTATGTAGGGTTTTTGCTGGGCATAAAGTGTTGTATCACCAGCTGTGTTATCAGAGTAACTGCACAGGTCATACTTTAAATAGTCAACTCCCCAGTTAAAATAAGTCATGGCATCCTGTGCTTCGTGACCAAATGAGCCTAAGAAACCGCCACATGTTTTAGCCCCCGGCGAAGAATAAATGCCAAATTTCAACCCCTCCTGGTGCAATTGACCGCCCAAAGCCTTCATGTCCGGAAATTTCTCATTAGGGATGATCTCGCCTGAGTTTAACCTTTGTGCCGCCTGCCAGCCATCATCAACATTAATATAGTTCCAGCCATAATCAGTAAGTCCTTTATCAATCATGGCCCGGGCCGAACTTTTTACTTTTGCATCGCTCACGCTTAATCCCCAGCAGTTCCAGCTAYTCCAGCCCATGGGCGGGGTTAAGGCCAGCTTGTCGCCAACCTTAATTATAAATGCTTTTCTGTTTTCCCCAAAACGGTTGCTTACTTTAATGTTTAAGGTATAGCTCCCGTTTTTTGGGAGGCTACCTGTTATAATACCCTTTTGTGTATCAAAGCTTATACCTGCGGGCAGGTGTTGAATACTATATTTAAAAGGCCTTTGCCCGCTTACCGGTACCTTATAAATTATAGGTGAACCCGCGTGTACACCCAACACCCCGGCACCGTTAATTAAAGGTTCCAGGGGCTCTTTGGGGGTTAGCAAGTATGGGGCAATTTCTGTAAAGCTTTTTACTTTTCCTGATGCCTTTTCTTTAAAATCATAAACAAGTTTTATTCCTTCGCGGTGTGGAAAGGCAAGTGTAAAAGCTTTCCCGGAATATGCGGATAAAGATGCAGGTATCAATTTATCTTCAATAACCCTGTCCTTTAACTCGTCTATTACCTGGTAATGAAATATTCCCGCTATTGCAGTATTGAATTTATTGCTTACTGTTAACTTCTGTTCAGCTTTGCTGCCAGGCAAAAATTCTATTCCGGAAAGATTAAATGCAATACCATCAAACTTTTCGAGCATATCGATAAATGGCGATCCCATAAATATGCCTCCGGAACCACCACCATCAAAAACTTTTATGGCAATAATATTTTCTGCATCCCATTTTATTGCAGGACTGCCGGCCGCAACACAATAATTGCGAATGGCGGGCCACTTGCTTATGTAACCGCCCTGGTCATCAGGAAACGCCCCAGTTTTCCCTATCAATGTCCCGTTAAGATAAGTTTCGTCGGCATCGTTTACGTGAGCTAAAAAAACCCGCAAACTATCACCCCATACCGCGCTTTGTTTTAATGACGATGGGATAGTAACATGTATCCTGTACCAGGCATATCCGTGATAGTCTGGGTAACCCTGACTTTGCCACACCTCACCAACTTTAATATCCTTCCATTGGTTATCATTAAAAGCAGGGGTCTTCCAATCGGATGCATCACCTATAGAAAATTTAGCGGCTGGCAGCTTTAAATATTTGCCGTTTTGGGCATAGGCTACCTGGATTGAAAACCAAAGCGCTATGCAGATGAAAAATCTGATCATGTTATAGTTATATTGATAAGCAGCGTAATTAATCGTTAACCAACAACGATTCGCCTGCTCCTTTTTTTTGTTGGGTCCTGCCTATCAGGTAATAAACAGGAATCCCGGTAAGCGTAATAATTAATCCGGGCCAGGTATACGCGGGCTTATATTTGATAAGCAACAGGCAAAAGGTGAGCCCCATAATGATATAAATTACAGGCAAAACAGGATAACCGAAGGCCTTGTAAGGTCGTTCGGCATCCGGCATTTTTTTGCGCAAAATAAATATGCCGATGATGGTAAGTACATAAAAAACGACAACAACAAATGATATCATATCAAGCAGATCGCCATATTTACCACTAAGGCTCCACAAACAGRCAAAAATGCATTGCAGCCATAAGCCAAAGCCAGGCACCGAGTTTTTATTGAGTATACCAACTTGTTTAAAAAACAATTTATCCTTCGACATGGAGTAATAAACACGGGCACCAGACATGATCAGCCCGTTATTACAACCAAAAGTGGATACCATGATAAGCAGAGCTATAATAATGGTACCAGAGCTGCCAAATATCTGTTGAGATGCCGTTACACCTACCCTATCCTTATCTGCCGTAGCAATATCATGTAATGACAGCACACCTGTGTACATGATGTTGGTTAAAATATAAATAACCGTAACGATCACTGTACCTAAAGCCAAACTTAAACCAATATTCCTTTTCGGATTTTTAACCTCGCCGGCAATAAAGGTAACGTTGTTCCAGGAATCGCTGCTGAATATGGAACCAACCATGGCCGAGGCGATGGCACCTAATGCAGCAAGGGTAGTATAAGATGCAATTGATCCATCGGCTTTTAAGCTATGCATGCTCCAGGCATTGTGCCAGTTACTGTTCCATACAGATACTTTTACCGCGAATAAGCCAAACACAATTAACCCCAGCAGGCTAAGCAACTTGGCCATAGTAAATATAGTTTGAACAATTTTACCACTGTTTACCCCTCGTGTATTGATGTAGGTGAGCAGTACTATAACCAGTATAGAAAGCAACTGCGCGGGCGAAATGGTAATAAAGCCGAGATCAACAGTTACCAGTGTTTCGCTAAGCTGCGGAATTAAATAGGCAGTAAACTTTGCAAAGGCTACACCTACGGCTGCTATGGTTGCCGTTTGAATAACGGTAAAAAAACTCCAGCCATATAAAAAACCTACCAGTGGATTATATGCTTCTTTGAGGTAAATATATTGTCCGCCGGCCTTTGGGAACATCGCACTTAATTCACCATAACTAAGGGCGGCTGTGAGGGTCATAAAGCCCGTTATGAGCCAAACAAATAGTAGCCAGCCCGCGCTGCCTACATTACGGGTAATATCGGCACTTACAATAAAAATGCCCGAACCGATCATACTACCTGCTACCAGCATAGTTGCATCAATTAATCTTAACGATGGTTTAAATGAGGTATTAGTATCCATGCAAAATTTTGATCTTTATTTAAAAAAAATGAGGAATAAGTATTGATGCTTACTTGTTAAAATCGTAAAACTTCCAGCTGGTAGTAAAATCCCTGGTTAAGGGTTGATTGGTTAATGTGGCCCTTACCATTTCTATGGGAATCAGGTTCTCTTTCATTACGGCGTCATGAAATTGCTTATAGGTCATTTTACCGCTGTCAACCATCTCCTTTTTCAGTTCCATCAGCTGTAATCCGCCCAGGAGATAGGCTACCTGGTAAAGCGGACTGTATCCACCTTCAAATGAGCGCCTTACTTCGCCTTCGGCATTTGCTTTTTCGTGGCCTACCCTATCTACTAAAAAGTCAATGCACTGCTGCGGGGTCCAATTGCCCAAATGATAGTTTAAAGAAAATATAATACGGGCACAGCGGTGCATACGCCAAAACAGCATACCAACCCGCTCCTCGGGCGTTTTAGCAAAACCTTTATCATACAACAATAACTCCCAATATAAGGACCAGCCTTCGCCGGCGAAGGGAGTAGTAAAATCCTGCCTGTAGGCCTTATAACGGCTATTCATAAAATATTGCAGGTTATGACCGGGAATCAGCTCATGCTGTACAGTCCCCCTGGAAAAATAGGGATTGTTGCCCCGCATACTCATGAGCTTATCCTGCGCCTCCATGGTATTGGTTGGGTAAGAGATACTGATCTCTTTTCCACCTGTAAAAAATGGATTGACCAACTGGCGCTCGGGCGACATCATAACCATGCCCCAGGTTTCTTCGGCAAGTGGTGGTATGGTGATCAGGTCGCGCTCTTTAATAAAGCCTATAGCATCGTTATATAGCTTAACAATCAGTTCTGGCTGATGGCCCACAGGCACATAGCTATTCTTTACCTTTTCGAGTGCTTTTTTCCAATCGTTGCCGAAACCCATTTCCTGCGAGGCCTTCAGCATTTCTTTATCACACCAGGCAAATTCTTTATTAGCCAGTTTTATCAGTTCCTCCGGCGTGTAAGGGATCATTTCGGACTGAAGCTGCCTTATCAATTCCTGCTTGCCAATCGGAACCCCTTTAATACCACTGCTATCGGCCTTTTGCGTAGTATTTAGTTTACCTTTAACTAACGCTAAATCACTATATTTTTTTAGCGCGTTATCAAGTTTTTGATAAGATTGAGGTACCCACCAGGTAAATGAAGGATCATAAGCATAATAAAAATCATAAAAATCTGTCAATCTCCCTTTTAGCCCCAAAAGCGCATCATGCATTTTTTTTGCCAATGGCAAATCTATGCTTGGCAGCTTGGAATAAACAGTCGAGTCTTTTTTAAGTAACTGCAGTATAAGGACTAATTCGCCGGCAACTTTTTCTCCGTCGACAAAATCGCCCCGGCGGCGCTTTTTTTCCAACGCATAAATTCTATCTGAAAATGAAATAAATTTGGCCACCTGGTTATACTGATCATCCTCCTTTTTAAGCATGTCAATTTCATAGTTAATTCTTTTTTTCAGGAGGATATAGTCCACTTTGCCATATATGCTCATCGATGCAAAATCCATTTCGCCCAGTTGGTTCAGGTAATCCGCGTTTATTTCCAATAATCTTTTTCTTTGCTCCGGAGAATTCAGAACATGAAGTTTATACTGATCCTCTGCATGTTTGTTAACATTATAAGGAGAGTAAAAATCCTTTATGGCATTGATATCCTGTCCATATTGTATAATCTTCCCTGCAACCTCGCTTATCTGTTCAAAAAGAGGATTTGAAAAAGACATATTCTGTGCTTTGGTCATAAAAGCTATCATGACCAAAAAAACTACCATTAAATTTGATATTATGTTATTGCAACGGACTATCACTTAGTAAGTGTTAAAAAGTAAAATAATTAAAAAAATAGTTCAGGATGATTTAGCTGGCCGCCCTGGCAAGGGTAATGATATTATGATGGTAATTATCCAGGTATCCCCGTGGCGAGTTGCCTATGATAAGTTTGAAAACGCGGTTAAAATTGGTAATGCTCTTAAATCCGCATTTGTAAGCAACCGTATTAATGCTTTCAAAGCGGTGTGCAATGAGTTTTTTGCAAGCTTCGTTAATTCTTACTTCATTAAGAAAAGTTACAAATGTATGCCCGGTATGTTTTTTAAAATAGCGGCAAAAAGACTCCGGGGTCATAAAAGCAACCTTTGCAACATCCTCTAAAGTAATATCCTCCATAAAGTGCTGCATGATATAATTATAAATACTACCTATACGGATACCTTCGTTTTCTGTTATTCCCGGCAAATTACCGTAGGTAGATAAGGGATCTAATTTTGCCCTGATACAGGTAAATTCTTTTAAAAGGTTTAAAAAAGCCATAAACTGATCCAAACCACATTGATCTTGTAAAAGATTCATAGCCTTGTAAATTTTACCTAAAGTATAGTTAGGCAATTTAAAGCCTTGTTGGTGCTGTTGTATAAAGATAGCGCTGGGCTTCATCTCCGGAAGATTAAATACATTGGCCAGTACCCCATCAGAATTAAAAAAAACAGTTAATGCTTCTACCATTTTACCCGAATTTGGTAAAAAATACTCAGGGCTACTTTTGAATACGTGGGGCATATTAGCGCCTATTAAAAACACATCACCTGCCACATAATGATGCATATTATTTCCTACAATTAAAGTCCCCTCCCCTTTCTTAATCCACGTAAGCTGAATTTCCTTGTGGCGATGTAAATAGGGATAATGATACGGTTGACAAACCTTTTCTGCGATCACGCTTTTATCATGCGCTACCGGGATAGTAAACTGTAAAACTTTCATAACAACAAGATTAATTAGTGTTTAATTTACAATCATTTAATATTAGAATCCAAATTTTACCGCCAAAAAGGTAATTTACAACCACAACAGGCTAATATATTGTGAATACAATACTTAATATGGGTAAAATTGAAGCATTCAAAATAATAATTGTCTATTACACAATAATAGTATAATACAGGGCATCAATCCTTCTTATTCCCAAATAACCTTTTTAAAAGAGAAAGCCACCAGATTCCTGTTTAATCAAAAAAAATGAAGTTTCGATTGTATTGGTAAAAAAGGAAAATACATTACCAATTAAATAAATAAGCTAAAATCCTGCTATTTATAGCAAATATGATTAAAAATAGCTCATGCAGTCGTAGTAATTTAGATTTTTCATAAAGAGATCTAACTAACCGATAATGCTATGGTAAATAAAAAGTGGTTTATGTTAAATGTAGTTGTTGTTTCGGGCTTTCTAACAGCCAACATAACTTATGCACAATCATACGTACCCGAGTGGAACGAGACCCGCTTAAAAGTGAAACCCCAAACCGAGATCAAGGCCTACACTTTTGATTTAAAAGATGTACAATTACTTAACAGCCCCTTTAAACAGGCTATGCAGGTTGATGCGGCTTACCTGTTATCCATTGAGCCCGACAGGTTATTAGCCGGTTTCCGCGCTCACTCCGGGCTGAAACCAAAAGGGAAAATGTACGAAGGATGGGAATCATCGGGCTTAGCAGGGCATACACTCGGTCACTACCTGTCGGCCATATCCATGCACTATGCATCAACCCGCGAACCAGAATTTTTAAAACGGGTAAACTATATAGTTAAAGAATTGGGGGAATGCCAGGTTGCACGTAAAACAGGCTATGTAGGCGCTATCCCAAAAGAAGATACCGTTTGGGCCGAAGTGGCAAAAGGAGATATCCGTTCACGCGGTTTCGACCTGAATGGTGGCTGGTCGCCATGGTACACTGTACATAAGGTAATGGCCGGGCTGTTGGATGCCTATTTATATGGTAACAATACCCAGGCGCTAAAAATATGCAAAGACATGGCCGACTGGACAGGCGAGACCATCAAAAATCTTGATGATGAAAAGCTGCAGAAAATGTTGCTTTGTGAGTATGGAGGCATGGCAGAAACCCTGGTTAATTTATACTCCATAACCGGCGATAAGAAATACCTTGACCTATCTTATAAATTTTATGACAAGCGCATCCTGGATCCGCTTGCCGAAAAACAGGATATACTGCCCGGTAAACATTCCAACACGCAGATTCCTAAAATAATTGCCAGCGCCAGGCGGTATGAACTTAACGGTGATAAAAAAGACAAAGCCATTGCCGATTTCTTTTGGGAAACCATTGTAAATAATCACTCTTATGCCACCGGGGGTAACAGCAATTACGAGTATTTAAGCGAACCCAACAAACTAAACGATAAACTTACAGAAAATACGACAGAAACCTGTAATACCTATAATATGCTTAAACTCACCAGGCATTTATTTGCCCTTGAGCCATCTGCAAAGTTTATGGACTATTACGAAAAGGCCTTATATAACCACATCCTGGCATCGCAAAACCATGAAACAGGCATGATGTGCTACTTTGTACCCCTAAGGATGGGCGGAAAAAAGGATTACAGCAGTCCCTTTGACACCTTTACCTGCTGTGTAGGCTCGGGCATGGAAAACCATGTTAAGTATAATGAAAGCATCTATTTCAGAGGTGCCGATGGCAGCTTATATGTTAATTTGTTTATCCCATCGGTATTAAACTGGAAAGAAAAAGGTTTATCGATAAAACAGGAAAGCAACCTGCCCGAGAGCGACAGAACCACACTTACGGTAACAACCGTAAAACCTGTTCAGATGGCCATCCGCGTACGTAAACCCAAATGGGCGGGCATTACCAGTATCAGCATAAACGGGAAAAAGCAGCAGCTTACTGCAGATGCACAGGGTTACCTGGTTTTAAACCGCAAATGGAAAAACAACGATAAAATTGAATTCACCATGCCTGAGGATGTTTACACCGAAGCCATGCCGGATAATGCCAATAGGCGCGCGGTATTTTACGGACCGGTTTTATTGGCAGGCGTTTTAGGCAATACCGAACCCGACCCGCTTAAGGGTGTGCCCGTATTTGTAACCAGCGAAACCGACCCCAACAAGTGGTTGCAGATGGTTGATAAAAAGCAATTAAGCTTTAATGCCACCAATATTGCCAAACCAACCGGGGTGAAGTTGATCCCTTTTAATCAAACCAAAAACGAATATTATTCTGTTTATTGGGATGTGTTTACGCCGGCATCATGGGCTGTACAGCAAAAGGCCTACGATGAGCAGAGGAAGAAACAACAGGAGCTGGAAGCACGCACCACAGATATTTTGCGCATAGGTGAAATGCAGCCTGAACGTGACCACAATTTTAGCGGAGAAAACGCGATCACAGGGGAAGATCATCAGAAAAAATGGCGGTCTACCGAAAACGGAGGTTACCTGCAGTATGAAATGAAGGTTGATGCCAACAGCCAAAACACGCTCATTAATACCTACTGGGGTATGGATAACCGTGGCCGTATATTTGATATCATGATAGACGATATTAAGCTATCTACCGAAGATTTGAACCAATATAAGGAAAGCCGCTTTTATGATATCAGCTATCTTATTCCTATCGAACTTACTAAAGGCAAACAAAAAGTAACCGTTAAATTATTGCCAAAAAAAGACAACAGCGCGGGCCCGGTTTATGGCAGTCGCATGGTAAAGAATTAATTAAACAATTCAAGAAACTATATAATGATAAAAAAAGGAAAAGTAGCTTGTTTGCTATTATCAATGATAGGAATAAGCAACATAGTGTTTGGGCAGCAAAAGGATTACCCTATACAGCCTGTAGCATTTACCAGCGTACATGTAAACGACAAATTTTGGGAACCCAAAATGGAGGTTAACGCGAATGTAACCATCCCTTATGTGCTTGCGCAATGCAAAAAAAATGGCCGCATGGATAACTTTTTGCGTGCAGGCAAGCAACTGGATGGCGATAAGCTAAGCGAGTTTCCGTTTGATGATACGGATGTTTATAAGGCAATTGAGGGTGCTTCTTATTCCATGCAAAATAAAAAGAACCCAAAGCTTGACAGGTACATAGATACACTTATTAATATTATTGGTGCTGCTCAGGAGCCTGATGGCTACCTGTACACCTTCCGTACGGTGCATGCAAAAAAACCACACGAATGGATTGGTGATAAACGCTGGGTGAATGAAGAGATATTAAGTCACGAGTTGTATGATTGCGGGCATTTGTATGAGGCCGCTGTTGCCCATTATCAGGCTACCGGCAAACGCACCCTGCTTAACATCGCCATAAAAAACGCCAACCTGCTGGTAAAAACCTTCGGACCGGGTAAGATCGAAGAATATCCCGGTCATCAGATCGTGGAGATCGGTTTATCAAAAATGTACAGGGTTACGGGCAACAAACAATACCTGGATCTTGCTAAATTCTTTTTAGACGTTCGCGGACCAAAAGGAGATGCTTATAACCAGGCTAATAAAAAGGTGGTTGACCAGCATGAAGCCGAAGGCCACGCTGTACGTGCCGCCTACATGTACACCGGCATGGCAGACATTGCAGCACTAACAGGCGACACCAAATATTTAAATGCTATTGATGACATCTGGGGCGATGTGGTTAATAAAAAGTTATACATCACAGGCGGCATAGGCGCTACCGGTGCCGGCGAGGCCTTTGGTGATGCTTACCAGCTACCCAATATGTCGGCTTATGCAGAAACCTGCGCGGCCATTGGTAATGTTTACTGGAACAACCGCATGTTTTTACTGCATGGCGACTCCAAATACATTGATGTACTGGAAAGAACACTTTATAATGGCCTGTTATCGGGCGTATCATTGAGCGGCGATCGTTTCTTTTACCCCAATCCCTTAGCTTCCATGTTCCAGCACCAGCGCAGTGCCTGGATCAGCTGTGCCTGCTGCATCAGTAACATGACGCGGTTTTTACCATCGTTGCCGGGTTACGTTTACGCCAAAAACAAAAATGATCTTTATGTCAACCTGTTTATGAGCAACTCCAGCAATATTAAACTTGCTTCAGGCAACGTAAATATTGTTCAGCAAACGGATTACCCGTGGAAAGGACAGGTTGATATTACTGTTAATCCTGTAAAAACAACAGCCTTTACCTTAAGGGTACGTATACCGGGCTGGGCCAAACAGCAACCCGTTCCGGGCAACCTGTATACATTTATGAATAAAACCCCGCTGCCTGTTGTCATATCTGTAAACGGCAAAGCAGCCTCGTTTGTAACCGAAAAAGGTTATGCAGTTTTAAAACGCAGCTGGAAAAAAGGCGATAAAGTTTCCCTGGCATTACCTTTAGAGACTGAAAAGGTTTTGGCTAATGAAAATGTAAAAGACGATAGAGGCCGTTTTGCATTTGAGCGCGGTCCGATAGTTTATTGCCTGGAAGGACCGGATAACCGCGACAGCCTTGTTCAGAACATATTAATTGATAAGAATGCTATTGCCGAAGCGAATTATAAAACCGACCTGTTAAATGGCGTGGACGTTATTAGTATTGGCGGTAAAAGCACCAAAAGGCAGTTAAACAGCGATAGCCTGATAGAAACAGATCAACAAGTAAAGGCCATCCCCTATTATGCCTGGGCCAACCGTGGCCCGAGCGAAATGACGGTATGGATCCCTTATGAGGCATCTGCCGCAAGCCCGAAACCGGCACCAACCATCGCCAGCACCAGTACAGTATCCTCGTCATTAAAAAACAAAAGAATGTACATGGCTATTAAAGACCAGTATGAGCCAGGCAGTTCGGGCGATACCAACTATCCTTACCTGCACTGGTGGCCGGCCCATAATACCAGTGAATATGTGCAGTATGACTTTAATACCGAGCATACCATTAGTGAATCGAAAGTATACTGGTATGACGACGGACCATGGGGAGGCTGCCGTATACCAGCTTCATACCAGCTATTTTATAAAAAAGACGGAGAATGGGTACCTGTAAAAAACACAACGCCCTATACCATAAGCAAGGATAGTTACAATAAGATAACGTTTGAACCGGTTAACACCACTGCTTTAAAAATGGTGATCCAGCTTCCTGCCGACAATTCTACCGGAATCCATGAATGGGCGGTGAAATAAAACTATAGTAGCCAGCCAGCAAAAAGGCCTGAATCGCGGTTTACACTTGCGGTTCAGGCCTTTTTTATGTCTTGCCATTTCAGGACAAGAATATTGCGATTTCAACTATTTAATAACAGAACTATGCAAAGTAGTACCTGATAGTTTGATCTGGTACGGCCATTCTTCATCATTATTCGCGTTCCCATCGCTGATATGTTCCCAATGCCGGGTCGGGGAACCACTTACTACCAGCCATAAATAAGCGGTATTTGCCGGTACGGTAAAATCCGCGGCACCATCATACGGACTTTTTATGGGTAAATTAAATAGGATCGGGAGTTAGGTAAGTTACCTGACTGATAATCAAAATTAACGATGACAAGCGGCGGGAAAATTCAGGATATTGATAACTTATTCTTATATATTAACGATGTTGACATCTACGTCGGCATCCCGTCAAGGTCTTAAAGCTTTAATTTCCCCCGGATGCATCTTCAGCCACGGCGATTTTAAAGTCAGCACGTTAAAAGTTAAGATATAATTAGCTTCGGTTAATTTATAAACAAAAACAGCCTGCGGCCACCAATAACTTTACAAGTTGAAAATCAGAAACCTTCAATTGTAAAATTATGTATATCAAACCATTACTAAAAAAATTGCTACTAACACACGTATTTGTGTGTTGTTCAATACTTACAATTCTCGCTCAGACTATACTGAAGGGACACGTAAGTTCAGAAAGCGGGGAAGCCATTCCGGGTGCCCTGATTAAAATTAAAGGGGGCACCGGCGGGACCATCACCGATGGCAACGGCAACTTTTCATTAAGTTATACCAAGCCCGGCACCTTAACGGTCAACGCACTGGGTTACAAAGCCTTTGAAGTCCCGATTTCTTCACAAACCAGTATCGACATTAAACTTTCTGAAAATGTAACGCAACTTAGCGACGTCGTGGTAACCGCAATAGGCGTTAAACGCGAAAAACGTATGCTTACCTACAGCACACAGGAAATAAAAAGTGAAGAACTCAACCGCGCTAAAGAATCCAACGTTATCAATGCTATGGATGGTAAGCTGTCGGGCGTACAAATCACATCCTCGTCAGGTACCGCGGGTGCCTCTACACGTATTGTGGTACGCGGTGCGGTATCTGTAAACGGTAATAATGAGGCTTTATTTGTTGTGGACGGTGTTCCGATTGATAATACGGAAACCGGCAACATAAGCGGTGGTGCGGCCGGGGCCGGAAGCAGCCGTATTATTGATATTGATCCCAATAATATAGAAAGCGTAAACGTTTTAAAAGGGGCCGCAGCCACTGCCTTGTATGGTTCAAGAGGTGCGTCGGGCGCTGTTCTCATCACCACCAAAAGCGGCACCCTTAATAAAAAGGCGGCCATAACATTTACGTCCGACTATTCTTTTGAAAAAGGCCTTTTCCCTGAAAAACAAAATATTTACGGGCAGGGCACAGGCGGCGTTTTCTACGATGGCGAAACCCAGAAAACCAGCGCATCCTGGGGGCCAAAAATGGATACCCTTAAGATCAACGGTGTAAAAGCGCCAACCTATGATCCTTTTTCTTTCTTCAGAACCGGGCACACTACCACCAATACTTTAAGCATTGGCGGAGGTAGCACGAATTCCACTTACTTTATCTCCTATTCTTATTTAAATCAACAGGGTATTTCACCTAACAATGATTTTAAAAGGCATTCATTTTTCACTAAATATACCACCAATATTGTAAAAAACCTTACCACAAGTTTCCAGTTGGGCTATTCCAATTCGGCCCAGGAACGTTTGCCGGAGGGAGCAAGTAATGGGCCTTTGTTTGTTGTTTTAGTGCAGCCCATATCATGGAACCCTTACCCGGTACTTAACCCGGATGGTTCCCAACGGCTTTACAGATTCTCCAGAAACGCACCTTTATGGACATTGGACAACATCAGTAACACAGCTATAGTAAACAGGTTTTTACCGGTAACCTCTTTTAATTATACCGCAACCAAATGGCTGACTATTACAGAAAGGCTTGGGGCAGACATTTATACCGAACAGGACAAATACACGGAAAATCCAAGCGAGGCTATCGGCCTGAAGGGACAGATAAAAAACCAGGATGTTAATTACAGACAATTCAATCATGACCTGATCGCCAATGCAAGTCAGAAAGTAGGAAAGTTTGATCTGAACCTGTTACTGGGAAATAACTATAATTCTATTTACACGCAAAGTACCAATTTAACCGGTACTGGTTTGGCTGTAAAAGACTTCTATAACGTAGCTGCCGGTTCAACCTTAACTGGTTCTGAAGGCCACAGCTCCCAAAGGAAAATTGGTTTTTACTCCCAGGCAAATATTGAATATGACAAATTCCTGATCTTATCGCTCACCGGTCGCTATGATGGTAGTTCGGTACTTTACGAGAAAAAGCAGTTTTATCCTTACGGATCAGTAGCCGGTGGTTTTATATTCACCCATTTTTTACCTGAACAGGTAACGCAGGTATTGAATTTTGGTAAACTTCGCCTGTCCTATGCAACCGTGGGTAACGATGCGGTAGGGCCGTATGCGTTGAATACGCCATATGTGCTTGCCGGTAGAAATACAAATGCCGGTTATTTTCCATTTCCATTCCAGAGCCAGCCTGGCTTTTTACAAAGCTCTACCCTTGGAAACCCTTACCTGCAAAACGAGAAGCTGAAAGAATTTGAAACCGGGTTAGAATTAAAATTTCTGAATAACAGGATAAGTTTTGAAGGCTCGTATTTCAACCGTAAATCACTAAATGGCATTATCCCGGGTATCCAGATTTCAAACGCGACAGGATATGGCGGCACAACCGTTAATTCGGCAAGTATCAGGAATAAAGGATTTGAGTTATTGTTAAATGCCAGCCCTGTTCAATCGAAAGACTTTAGCTGGGATGTAACCCTCAACTTTACCCGGATTCGCAACAAAGTATTAGCTATCAACGAAGAAAAGAAGATCACCCAGTTAGGACGTATCATTGTTGGGCAACCTTATAATATTTTTTATGGAACACGCTACAAACGCAACGCCAGCGGACAAATGCTTATTGACGACAACGGTTTGCCTGTAGTTGATTCTGAGCAAGGCGTGGTTGGTAATGCCAACCCGGATTGGACAGGCGGGATAAGCAACTCATTCCGTTACAAGCAATTTAGCCTGAGTTTCTTTTTCGATGTGAAAATGCATGGCGATGTGCAAAATGATGTGGAAAGCGTTGCTTTCTTTTACGGAACGGCAAAAGTTACAGAAAACCGCCAGCCCTTTGTAGTAAGCGGCGTTAACGCAACTACCGGTGCGCCCAATACGGTTAAGGTTGATGCACAAACCTATTACCAAAGCAGGCAATACGAATCATCTATACAGGATGGCACTTATGTAAAACTTAGGAACGTAAGTTTTGCCTACCAGCTTTCTCCTTCAGTTATACAAAAAACTCCATTTAAAAATGCTTCGTTAACAGTAACCGGCCGTAACCTCTGGATTTACAGCCCACACTTCACCGGTGCCGATCCGGAAGTCAGCTCATACGGCAGCGCTAACGGCAATCAAGGCATTTATGCTTTCTCAACACCAACCGCAAGGTCATTTAACCTGTCATTGAAGTTAGGTTTCTAACCCATGTTTAACCGATTTAAAAATTATCAAATGAAAAAAATATCGATATACCTGCTTGTTCTGTTTGCTTTAACAACAAGTTGTAAAAAGGTGCTGGATGTAAATAAAGACCCTAACAATCCCACCGATGTTCAGGAATCGTTGTTGCTGGCGCCTATTGAATTAAACGTATCTGACCAGGTTTACGCCGGAAATGCCAGCATCATTGTACAAAATTTTATGCAAACCATAACCGCCAACCAACCCAATCCTGGTATATGGAACTACCAGTTATTCAATATTGATTTGGATGGCGATTGGTTTAACTATTATGTAAACATTCTTAATAACCTTAAAATCCTTGATACCAAAGCCACAGCCGACGGTCAAGCTAATTATTCCGCTATTGCTAAGATCTTATCGGCTTATACGTTAGGAACAGCCACAGATATCTGGGGAGATATCCCTTATTCACAAGCCTTTAAGGGCAACGACAAACTCACGCCTGTTTATGACAAACAGGAAGACATTTACAAAGCGGTGCAAACACTGTTAGATAACGGAATTGCGGACATCGAAAAAAACACCACCACCAAACCAGCAGGCGACGATTACTTCTATACCGGCGATATGGCTAAGTGGAAAAGGCTCGCCTATACATTAAAAGCGCGCTATTATATGCACCTGACCAAAGCGCCAGGTTATACTGCAACTGCACAGGCCGACCTTGCTTTAACCGCCCTTAGTAACGGCATGGCAAGCAGCGATGATGATTTGAAGTTTACCTATTCTGGCGGTGCCGGCAGCGAGAATACCATTAACCTTAACTTTGGGCCAGTTACTACATATGTGTTGAATAACACTTATGTTGAAGGATTTAAAAGCCGTAACGATCCGCGACTGAGTAAGATTGTAAAACCGGCCGAATCGACCAAATTATATCATGGCCGAACAGTTGGCGACGTTACCGGCGATCTGTCTACCTATTCATACCCTACCGATTTTTATGCCGGGGCAAACTCCCCCAATTATATCTTCAATTACGAAGAAGCATTGTTCCTGAAAGCCGAGGCTACGTTCATCAAATCGGGAGCCGCAGCAGCGCAGCCGATATACCAGGATGCAGTTAAACTAAATATGGCCAAACTGTCGGTATCTACCGGTGACGCTAACGCTTACGTGCTGCAAAGAGGTACACTTACCGCGGGCAATGCCATTCAACGGATCATGGAAGAAAAAAGCGTAGCTAATTTCTTCAATATCGAAAACTTCAGTGATTGGAGACGGACGGGCTACCCTGCCATTACCAAATCAAACGGCGCTTTATCGGATATTCCGCGGAGGTTGTTATACCCGCAAAGTGAAATCTTGACCAATACACAACCCCAGCAAAGTGCAAAACTTACCGATAGGCTGTGGTGGGATGTACAGTAATATGTGTTAATTTTTTACTTCAATAAAAAAACCCTCCTGGCATTCAGGAGGGTTTTTTATTATTAAAAATTTCATCCTGCTCCAGATCATCTGTTAGATTATTTTTCATTTACCGGAATTAATTAAGTTGAACTATGTCATTGGGTTTTCGCTTGTAATTTTTGAGGCAGGCACTTCTTCTTGCACAACATCCCGGTGCTCTGCTATTTCGATGACCTTCAACCTGGCGTCCGGATCTCTTTCATTCCAAACCTGGTTAAGATTATCTTCCATCATCAGGGCAGCTTCGTCTGTCATATTTTAATAGTATAGGTGATGGGTGATCGGATAAAAAAAGCAACACCCCGGATCGTTCAGAATGTTGCTTTTCCTTTTATTATTGCACTGCTGCTAAAAGCGTCAATATCGATCTTTTTTACCTCGGCATCGATAGGCTAACGCCAGGTTTGATGAAGGTGTTGCTGATGAATCCCGACATACTTTTGGCGTTCGGTTTTGGAGAAATGGAAGTGGATTACTTTACAATTTTGAAGCAGGTTATCAATCGGGGAAGTTTGGCAGGAATAATATCCGTGCCTGGGGAGCATCTTCGGAGGTGTGCAATATTTTAAAACGGGAGATTTTATCAATGACATCATACCGCAGCACAAGGACGGTTTTTTCGTAGGGTCGGTTTTGGGCTTTAAATTTTGATCGTATTCATAAAATTAATACTGGAAGTAGCATCCTTTTTGTTACCGGTTTACATTTGCCTTTTAAACGAGCACCAATTTTATCAAAGTGAAATATATCTTTGCATTGGGTTTAATTTAATAATCATTTCAATGCACAGCAAGCTTTTAGACTACATCAAGCAACACGCTACATTGCCACTTACAAGTGATGAAGAAGCGTTAATTGCAGGTGCTTTTCAACCAAAAAAGCTCAGAAAAAAGCAATACTTTTTGGAAGAAGGCAATGTGTGTAAATACGTTGGTTTTATAATAAAAGGTGCTATGCGACAATACAGCGTAGATGACAAAGGTGTGGAGCATATTGTACAATTATACATTGAAAATTATTGGGCAAGCGACCGTGAAAGTGCTGTCATGCTTACTCCATCAAGATATAATATTGACGCCTGGGAAGATACAGAACTACTCATTGCTACAGTAGCTGACATGCTGGATCTGATAGAAAAAGTACCTTCATTTGGACAAATGACAAGGTTAATGGACCAAAGAAGTTTCATCGTTTCTCAGCGAAGATTGAATTCTACCATTAGTAATACAGCAGAAAAACGCTATAAAGAATTTGCCGATAACCACCCTCAATTTATTCAACGATTCCCCCAACATCTCATTGCTTCTTTTTTGGGCATAACTAAAGAAACTTTAAGCAGAATTAGAAAACAAGCAATTAAATAATTCTATTTTAATTTTTGATTTTACAAAAGCGTTGATAAATATCAACGCTTTTTTTTATCATTTCTCATCGTTCCGGGCCGTGYTGTTGCTGCAATTTTACATCATAAAACAAACAGATGAAAAAGCAAACAATAGTAGTAATTGGAGCAACAGGCTCACAAGGTAAAGGTGTTGTAGATGCCCTTGTAAATGAAGGCTCTTTTAATGTAAAAGCAATAACCCGGAATCCGGAAAAATATACAGGCAAGGCAAATGAAGCAGTTTATGCCGATCTAAAAGATTTGCAATCCTTAAAAGATGCCTTTACAAATGCTTATGGTGTATTTGTGGTAACCAACTTTTGGGAAGGTGCCGACGAAATTACTCAAGGTAAAAATGCCATAGAGGCGGCAAAAGCAACGGGAGTGCAACATTTTATTTGGTCAACACTTCCAGATGTTGAGCTCATTAGTGAAGCAGGATTTGAAGTACCTCATTTTACCGGCAAAGCTAAGGTGGATGATCTGGTGAAAAGTGCAGGATTCAAATATTCAACTTTTGTTCAACCCCCATTTTATTATCAAAACCTTGTTGGGATGATGGGGCCACAGCCAAAACAAGATGGCACAACCGGTTGGACATTACCGATTGACCCCACAAAGAAAGCGATTCACATGTCAGACATTAATGACCTGGGAAAAGTAGTCGCCGGTGCATTTTTGCAACCCGAAAAAGTTGGAAACGGCAATTACCTCGCCCTGGCAACTGGGTTGTACAGTTTTAATGATATTATAGAAGCCTATAAAGTCAATGGCAAAGAGTACAGCTTTTCACAAGTGCCGGCTGAAATATTTTCAACTTTTTTTGAAGGGGCAAAGGAGTTAGCTGAGATGTTTGGATATTTTGAAAAACACACTTACATGGGCCCTGATTCAACATCACGAATTGAATTGGCAAAAGAAACTGCCACCCACAAATTTGTGCCACTCCAGGAATGGCTGAGTAAAAACAAGTAAAAAATGAAAAAGAAAACGAGTTTCTCAACAAAAGGCAATAGTGCTGCAGTAGGCCCGCTATCAATCCAACGAATGTTACCTAATCGATACGCTAACAAAGTTGGTCCTTTTGTATTTCTCGATTATGTTCGCCCGGCCTTTAAAGAAACCATAACCAAAAATGGTATGGGAGCCCATCCACACCGGGGCATTGCAACATTAACCTATATTCTTCAGGGCGAAGTAGAGCATTTTGACAGTGCGGGAAATGAGGCGATAATTCATTCTGGAGGCGCACAGTGGATGAAAGCAGGTAATGGAATAATCCACGATGAAAATTTAAATTACGACTCCCAAACAGAGAGCAAATTTATCCAGGGTTTTCAATTTTGGATAAATCTACCGGCAACAAACAAAGCCGAAAAACCGGCTCATATAGCTGTTCAAGCTGGCGAAATCCCCAAAAAAGAATTCCCAAATGAAAGTGGCTGGTTAAAAGTAATTGTTGGCAGCTATGAAGACCTCAGTTCGAAGATCCCCAATTATTCTAAGCAATTTTTGTATCATATTCAATTGAAAGCAGGCGCACAATTTTCAGTAGCAATGGAAAGTGAAACAGAAGTTGCGGCCTTTTTACCCATACAAAATGTGGTGCTAAACGACACCGAGTTTCAAGCGGGTGAATTTATTGAATTTGACAAAACGCCCGGAGAAATTGAAATAAACAATACTTCTTTAACAACCGTCGATGTTCTGTTATTTGGCGGTGAAGAATATACAGAACCTGTAGTTGCCGAAGGTCCGTTTGTAATGAATTCACAAACGGAAATAGCAACTGCCTACCGGGATTTCTATGCAGGAAAGTATGGGGAAATAAAACTAACAGCACAAAAATAAATTAGTCCGGGATAAATATCATCATAAGTAATGAATAAATCCCATTATGAGTAACAACAACACAAACATTATCAAGGGCTTTGCTAAAACCGCAGGCGAAGGCGAGCGCATCTGGTTTGTAGCCTATGCGTTGACGCTCAAGGCGACTGCTGCGACCACTGGTAAAAGCTATACAGTGATTGAGTGCCTGACTGCCCCCGGCGGTGGGCCTCCGCCACACATCCACACCAACGAGGACGAGTTCTGGTATGTGCTCGACGGAATTTTCGAAATCCATATCGGCGATGAGGTGCATGCCATCGGGCCCGGCGGGTTCGAGGATTTCTTCCGTGAGTCCGGTCAGCCAGCAATCAACGACGGCCCCGCACCCCCGGTCGACGAGGCCGAAATCGCCCGCATGAAGGCAGCAGCGCCGAAGTACAGCATCGAGCGCGCCACCGTCGAGGACTAAGTGTGAGCTACAAAGCTCAATATGCTATTTTCCTCAAATCCCCCAGAAAACAGTTCGAGATTTGCTGAGTAAGGTCTACGAAGTCGCGTTACGAAAGTAGAGCGGCTTTTCTGTTGAATAGTTTTTAAAAAAATATTGAGTTCATCAACGATTGCAGGTTCGGGAGCAACTCCCCCCGAACACCTTAAATGCGCTCCTTTTGCATCTATAGGAATTGTCAATAAATTGCTCATGTACTTTTGTAAGATTCGACACTGCAACCGATGTTGAATAAAATTACCTACAGCTCGTCAAACTACCACTGCTTTGAGGTGAAGAAAAACAAGGGTATATGTTAGAGTAGTTAACGATAGGAGGAATTGTATATCAATCCTGGGCTAAATTTTCTTCCTTAACCTGCTTAGATGCTCCGGCGTCAATCCTAAATAGGAAGCGATGTAATATTGTGGCACTTGTTGAATAATCTGTGGATATGCAGCCACAAACTCATGATACTGTTCCTCGTGAGTAGTGGAAATGATTTTTTTTCGTTTCCCTTCGGCCTGGCAGAATACCTTTTCAATGATCAGTCTGCCAAACCGCTCCCAAATTTTGAAATTGTCGAACAGGGTGTTAATCCCTTCTTTTTTTAGAACCAGCATATCCACGTCTGTCAGGGCCTCCAAATACTGCTCCGAAGGAATCTGCAAAATAAAGCTTTGATAATCAGTGGCGAATTGATTTTCGCCCACAAAATCTACAGTAGTTTCCTTTCCATTCAGATAGGAGTATTCCCGCAAGACACCGGAATTGAGAAAAGCTATAAAATTACAAACTTGCCCTTCCTCTAATAGCAGATCTTTCTTTTTTAGTTTTTTGAATTGCACGATCCTTGTAAAAGCCTCCCATTCTTCCACATTAGGTTGAACTATTGTTCTTATAAATGATTCTATCTTTATGAGGGACTGAGGATCGGTCATGTGATTATTAAGTTTACTTAATCAATTCGGTTTAACAACAACGTGTCTTTTAGTTTTGAGCGTCGAAGTTTCTACCTAATATAGATATAAAAAACTTAATTGATACCATGTTGAAGCGGGTCAGGCAGCAGCATTAAACTTTCCAACCCGCCAACGGATACACTTCAGGGTACATGTAACACTGCAAAGAATTCTAATATGTTTTTAATCATCCTGGCTATGCGCTTTTCTATTTCGGTACTTTTGGAACGTGTTCTTTAACGCTCGTTTTTATCGTTCCCAGATAGTTAATGGAACTTTCTACATGATCCCCGGGCTTGAGATAGCGCGGATTTGTCATTTCCTTTTTTAAGTACTGCTGCAAAATATAGGGGTGCATTTTCGCATTGAAAAACCCGCCCGTGAATATATACTTGGTTACTGTACCGAAAATGAAGCCTTTGGTTGGCGCATTAAACACAACTCCTGACGGCGTTCCGGTGATGACAATACTGTTTGCCGGGATGCAATTGCCTTCAAATAATTTAACCATTTTATCCTGATAAAAACTTTTCTTTTGGCGCCTTACCGATAGCGATTGTTCAATGATCTTATCTATATTCCAAACCATGTCTTTCGCACTCCCGTTTTGGCGTAATTCTCCATTGACTGAAAGCTTCAGGTGCAATTCTTTGACAAATGCCCGCCAATCTTTGGGAATGACCATATAAGGGCCGGTCGGCAAGAACCCTTTTTTACTTTTGGCATCCGGGAACCCTCTGCCGCCTGTTACATTTTGACTGTCCATCTTACGCATTAAAGTAGCCCTGTCTGTAAAATCATTAACCACTAAAAATCCGATCATGATACGGTTAAGGTCTGCAGTTGAACAGACCGCTGAAGGAAATACGATGCCCAGTTCCACCTCATGATCCAAAAGCCACCCTTCTGTATAATTTAACTGGTGGACCGCCGGATCTGTATCCACATATTTTGGAAACATAAAAGGCCTGACCTGCCCGGTTTCTTTGCCGTGCTCCACATAGTTTATTCCGATAGCCAAATGTTCTTTGCCAGCCACACTGGGCAGCAGATCCTTGTATTTTACGACAACTTTCTTTGAACCTGTGCGAATAAGTTTTACAACCTCATTGAATGCTAAGTTTTTTATGACATCAAATGAATTCCGGTCATATCGCTTCAATTCAGCGCTTATATCTACACCTGTAACAGTCTCGCCGTCATCTTCCAATACGGCGAGCGTGTGCACCTGCCCGTCTTTACTGAATCTGCTTAGTGTAAGTGCATCTTCCGGTGGTTTAATCACCTGCAAGTTCTTTTTGAAGCTGCTTATCTCAGCAACCGTATCAATAATGATGTTAACCAGATGTCTGCGATTCTTAATGATCTCCAATGCAGGCAAAAAGCGGGAATGGGTGGGATAAATATCCAATAACGTCAGGAGACCACCAACGGCCAAACCCATTAATATTCTAGTCATGATAATATTTGTTTAATGATAGATTACTTTTTCCCTGGAATAATTCTGTAGCTCAAGCCTATTTTAAAAGCGAGGCCGGGCGACACTTCAGGGTTGATCGGGTCTTTACGATCGCCCAGCTCGGCAAAATCGATAAATCCCTTAGCCTTATCATCCTTGTTATAGATCTCCATGTTCCTGATTAGCGTATAAGCGGCCGTTGCCCTGACAGCCCATTTAGCGGAAAGGTAACGTTCCACAAAAAGGCCGGGATTTACCGTATTATATTCAAAATAGCGGTCCTGGTTGTTGAGCCGGTATGTTGAATTCTGGACGAACAGATTAAAACCGGCATTTACTTTTTGATTTACCGTATAACTGGCGGTAAGGTTATGTGGAATATCACCGAATATCTGCCACTTCTCATTCACCTTCCAGTCCATGCCCACCAGGGCCACATACTGCGGACCATAGAACTGCCTCCGGTAGCCAATTATACCTCTCCAGGTTAGATTGTCGCTTGCCTTCCAGCTTCCCCGCACAATGGCGCCAAATTTAATGTCGGAGCTTTTGACATCCTTATAATCACTGTTCATGGTTGGTGTGAGCAAGGCGGTCAGATTGAAGCTTTTGCTGACCGTGGTGCTATAACCTAATGTGGGCGAAATGCTGTAAACCCTTTTGACCTCAAAATCAGGATGAGTGCCGGAAAAGTTGAAAGCTTCCAGGTTGCCACCAACGATCAGGTATTTAGATTTGTTAGGGGTTAGAAAAATAGGGATCGCAGTAGCTATTTTGAGGTTACTACCGGTGAATTTCTGGACACCGGACGGTGTTTCGATCTTCATCGGCATATACTCATAACTGATATTTACCCCTTCGACATAGCCCTGGCCGAAGCTTAACCCCGGTATAAGCATGAACAGCATGGTTACAATTGTAATAAAATGGGCAAGCAAGCGGGTAGGTTTTGCGCCCTGTCGCGTTAGTATTGATTTTCGGATATTGATTTTCATTTCTTATAGTTTTAGTTTGTTAACGTCCCCTATGGAATGTCACAAAACTATCTACCTCTATTCCGAAACTCATTGATGTTTATCAATATCGAAGGTTCTGTAATATGTTTTAAAAGCTGGAAATATTTACGGTTGGAGATTTTTCTGTTGAAGATTAGGCAAATTAAAACCGTTAGGCCGCCTTCAGTTGACTTAAGATTTTTAATTGCTCTACTATATCGTTTTCTGCAAATTTCTAAGACCAATTAATTAACTATTATTAAATATTGTGTATTGTATTCTGTACAGGACACAACAGGATGCTTGAAGGGAGGATTTATTTGATATTAGTTAACCAATTATTATTGTAGCCGCTGATTTAAAATCCAGCTTAATAAAATACTTCCTATGCCTAACTATAATTTATGGAAAATGATATTTTAGGTCACCAGATTGAAACTTGCCGATGGGTTGATGTTAAAAATTTATTTAACGATTATTACAGCCGCCTGGTATATTTTTCATACCAGATTGTTAACAACAAACCGCAGGCCGAAGACATTGCACAGGATGCCTTTGTTAAATTTTGGGATAACAGCGATCATATTTCTAATAATCCCGCAGCAATAAAAAATTTTCTCTATAGCACTGTAAAAAATGCAAGTCTGAATGTTATCCGGCATAATAAAGTAGCCGAACAACATATCAACAGCCTGCCTGGCATTCCTGTTGAGGAAGCCATATTCAATAACATAGTCAGAACCGAAGTATTAGCAGAGATATATAAAGCAATAGCACTGCTGCCCGGCAGCTGCCAGCAAATATTTCGCATGAGTTATCTGGATGATATGAAAAATAACCAGATAGCTAATGTATTGGGCATATCGGTTAATACGGTAAAAACACAAAAACAAAGGGCGCTTAAGGTACTGAGAGGCCATTTAAGCCCCGAGCTTTTTGTTGTGTTAATTGCTCTTACCCATCTCTAATCCCGCTCTTATAAAAAAACATTTTTTTTCTTGTCACCCTTTTGTTACAGTAAGGTGTCTTTAGTGATAATACCAATATAAGTGCTCCAGCACAGCCTAAATATTATTTATGAACAACAATTACGAAGCTTATCAATATGCTGTTCTTATTATTAAGCACTTAAAGGGTGAGTTATCTGCTATTGAAGAAATTAAGCTGAAAGCCTGGATAAATGAAAATCCTGAAAATGCATTACTACTGGAAAAACTACAGGACGAAGAATTGATAAAATCCGACCTGAATTTTCTTGCTACCATAAAAACCAGGGATGCCTGGCAAAATATAGTAATGCGAACTCAAAAAGTATCGTTTACTGATAAGGTTTATATTTTCATCAGAAAATGGAAATACGCGGCTATTATTCTCATCATCCTTTCTGCAACAGCTATACTTTATAAAAGATCACAGCCCGTTTTAAAATTGCAGGCTACGGTACCCGGAAATATCAAATACAAAAATGACGTGCCTCCCGGAACTGATAAAGCAAACCTCACTTTAACTGATGGTTCTGTAATAACGATTGACGGCAGTACAGCAGGTATAGTTAAAAAATATGCCGGTTTAAAAATCACATCCAATCATGGTATGGTCAGTTACCATGTAACAGGTAATGGCAGTGGCTTTAGTACAAATCAATACCATATAATTACTATTCCTGCAGGGTGCAAATACAAAATAACATTGCCCGATGGGAGCATGGTTTGGCTTAACTCGGCATCTTCTTTAAAATTCCCGGTAGTGTTTAACATGTTTGAGCGGAAGGTTTATTTAACTGGTGAAGCTTATTTTGAAGTCGCTAAGAATAAACTAAAACCATTTAAAGTGTTTTCGAACAATACGGTGGTACAGGTATTAGGTACTCATTTTAATATACACGCCTATAGCGATGAGGGAACTGTGAAAACCACTTTATTAGAAGGATCAGTTAAAATATACCGGGATGGATATAGCAAAATGATAGTGCCGGGACAACAAGCCTATATCGGGCGTAACTCCTCAAAAATTAAAATAAATACTATTGATGTTAATGGATCTGTTGCCTGGAAAAATGACTTTTTCATTTTTGACAAACAAGATATAAAAAGCGTGATGAAGCAGGTAGCCCGGTGGTATAATGTTGAAGTTGAATACAAGGATGAAATACCTCAAACCCATATCTCCGGGAGTATTTCGCGCAAGAATAACATATCGCAAATATTAAATATGCTTGAACTGACAGGAGGAGTTCATTTCAGTATTGATGGCCGCAAAATTATCGTAACCAGGTAATGGGGCCACACAAATTTTAAAGAGATAAAACCAAACAAAAAAGCTTTGATCAAGAAACCGGAAGCGTTGCAGCGCCCCCGGTAAATACAGGATCACCAGCTGGCCGTATGCAATTACTAACCAATTGATTATTCAACCTATATGATGCAAAAGTATGAATTTTAATTTTTACTATGAATGTTTTTGCCGGATGAGAAGACCGGTATTTAAAGCACTCCTGATTATGAAACTAACCTCTGTTATTTTACTGATATGTAGTATGCACGTAAGCGCGATTTCGTATTCGCAAACTGTTACACTGTCAGAAAAAAATGTTTCATTGCAAATCATATTTCAGCAAATTAACAAGCAGGTTAATTACAGATTTTTGTACGCTGATGAGCTGCTTCAAAAAACGAAAAAGGTTTCCATTGAGGTAACGGATGTGCCTTTGGAAACTGTATTGGCTGCATGCTTTGCCGACCAGCCCTTTACCTATCAGATTTTAGATAAAACCATTATTTTAAAACCAAAAGGGGTAACTCCTGAAATGACAACACCGTTGCCCCCCGCAGTAATAACGGGTAAGGTTACTGATGAAGTTGGCCAGCCATTGCCTGGGGTAAGTGTTAAACTCAAAGGCACAAATGCTACTGCAGTTACTGATGTTAGCGGTACATATAGCCTGCATACGCCCAGTGATAATGTTCAAAATGGCGTATTGATATTTAGTTTTGTGGGCTTCAAAACACAGGAAGTTACCATAGGTGCCGGTCATGTGGTGAATGTTCAGCTATTGCCCGAATCAAAAGCATTAAGTGAAGTGGTAGTAATTGGTTACGGTACCCAAAAAAGGGGCGATGTATCAAGCGCTATAGCATCCGTTAATGTTGAAAAAATGGACCGAATACCTGCAGCTAACTTAAGCACCGCTTTACAGGGGCAGGCACCAGGTTTGGTTGCAACACCAAGTTCTTATCGCCCAGGTTCCGGGTCGGCTATACGTATCAGGGGTACCCGTTCATTAAATGCCACTAACGACCCTTTATTTGTGGTAGATGGTGTTCCGGTTTCCTATAGTATTGATGATATTAACCCTCTTGATATTGAATCGGTCGACGTACTGAAAGATGCATCGGCTACAGCTATTTATGGTTCAAGAGGTGCTAACGGCGTTATACAGGTTACCACAAGAAAAGGAAAAGCGGGTAAGGTAACCGTTAATTATAGCGGTAGTACATCATTTGATAATATATTACGCAAGCTGGCCATATTTAACGGTGGAGAATACGCGCAGTTTAAAAGAGATGCTTATGTAGGTGGCAAATCATATAATTCAAGTTTAAGTACTACAAGTGGTAATCAACAGTATTTCCCCGATCCTGCATCCGACTATAAGCTTTTTGGTGCTGATCCCAACGTTTTAAATAAAGTGATGGCTGGTTATACCTTTACCAAATATGACCCCGCAAACAACATATTTGATGTAGCTACACGGCCTGCTACAGACGCTGAAAAGGCCTTGCTTACAAGCCTTGGTTATCCTGTGCAGGATAACATACCACTTTATGATGCCTCCAAAGTATCAACCTTTGACTGGCAGAAACTGGGATTAAGAACAGGTTCAACACAAAATCAAAATTTTTCCATATCCGGAGGTTCCGAGAAATTCAGCAATGCCTTTTCACTGGGTTATCTGAAACAAAAGGGTATTATACCAGGGCAGGACTATACCCGGTATAGTATCTCAAATAGTGTTAGTTACCGGCCTGTAAGTTTTTTTAGCACAGGTGGTAATATCACCTATGCCAATGCCATACAAAATACAGGTTCAGACATATATGGTGCAGCCTCCGGGCAATTGCCTTTGGCCGAGCCTTATGACAGCAGCGGTAATTTTGTATTGTTCCCCGGTAACGATAGCAATATCATCAACCCGATTAATGATGTTAAGAGTGTGATTAATGAGAACCGGGTGAGCCACCTATTAGCCAATGCCTATGTACAGGCTAATATTTATAAAGGTTTAACCTTGAAGAGTACGTTTGGTGCCGACGTATCAAGTGCCAGAAATGGCGCGTTTAACGGCTCGCAATCATCAGTCAGGGCTGGTGGGGCAGCGAGCGCTTCTTACAATACAAGTTCAAACTTAACCTGGACACTGCAAAACCAGTTGTCATATATTACTACCATCGCCAAAAAGCACGATATCAGTGTAACAGCGGTACAAGAGCTGGTGAAAGACAGAAGAGACTCAACCAGCGCTTCGGCGACGGGCCTTAACTATGAGTCGCAACGATGGTATTCTTTACAAAACAATGCGAGCGGTGTAGTAACCTATCGCGGAGGTTTTTCGCAATACCAGTTAGCGTCATTTTTAGGAAGGGTAATTTACGCCTATAATAGCAAGTACATTTTAACATTAGCAGAAAGGTATGACGGATCATCTGTACTGTCTGAGCAGCATAAGGGTAAGGCGTTTCCTTCGGGCTCTGTAGCCTGGCGTATTGATCAGGAAAACTTTATGAAAAATGTAAGTTTTATTGATCAGTTAAAGGTGCGGGGAGGTATAGGTTCGGTAGGCAATTCAGGTATCAGGCCATATTTAACCAATGGCACTTTAAGCCAGTCGTACTATAATTTTGGGCAAACGCCGGCACAGGGCTATGCGCCCAATGGTTTGCCGCTGCCCGATTTAACATGGGAAAAAACGGTAACCAAAAATATAGGTCTGGATTATGGTTTGTTTAGAGGAAGGGTTTCGGGTTCAATTGATGTTTACGAATCTAATTCAAATGAAATTCAGCCCCAAAAATTACCTGATGCGTCTGGTTATAGCAATATAACGGTAAATCTTGGCAAGGTCAGGAACCGGGGCATTGAGGTGGCCCTTACCACAGTTAATGTTAATCATGGTGGTTTCAAATGGACAACCGACTTTGTATTCTCTAAAAACAAGGAGGCTATTACGCAACTTGATGGTTCAGGTAATAATAATATCTCCAGCCAATGGTTCATAGGCGCCCCGGTCAGGGCATATTATGATTATCAGCGGCAAGGCATATTCCAGAACAGTGATGCCCAGCCGGGCGGTATTCTGTATGACTATTTTTGGAAAAAAGCCGGTAATAAGTCAAATACTGCCTTACAGCCCGGTAGGATCCGTGTTCAGGATATGAATGGAGATACTACTATAACTGAAGCCGATAAAGTAGTGCTCGGTTCGCCAAACCCTCAATGGACAGGCAGCATTAATAATACTATTAGCTACAAAGGGTTTGAATTATCGGCCTTTGTATATATCAGCCACGGCGGGTTGATCCGTGATCCGCGGCCTACGCTTGTTGGTCGGTATCAATCAATAAAACTAAATTATTGGACACCTACCAATCCATCTAATGATTATCCGCAGCCTAACCTTACCAGCGATATACCGCTTTACTGGCAGGCCAACGGTTTCAGGGACGGATCATTTGTGCGGGTAAGAAGTATCTTGCTTTCCTACCAGATTCCGGCTTCGCTGCTGAGCAAAATAAAGATGCGAAGTTTATCCTTTTCTGTTAACGCGGTTAATCCATTCCTGTTTAGTAAGTATAAAACATATGATCCCGAAACGGTGCCTTATGTAAGTTCATATCCATCAAGCAGTACCAATAATCCTGTACCTACATCGTACAGTTACAGGAGCTTAGTATTTGGTATAAAAGCAGGCTTATAAACAAAATGGTAACAATTAAAGATAATAAAATGAAAAAATATATCATTCCGGTTATGATGCTCATGATGGGTTTAAGTATTACATCATGTAAGAAATACCTTAAAGAAGAATTGGTAAGTACCCTTACGCAAGAGTATTATAATACCGATCAGGGTTTGGAGGATCTGGTAAGATCGGCCTATACGCCGGTTCGTAACAAATTTGAAGGTGAGCAGGCTTATGCCTTATACAATTTTGGTACCGATGAGTTTATTGAAGGCGACCAGTTTAACTATGAATATTATAACAGTTATGCCGCAAGCCTTAACTCGGCCGAAGGTTTATTAAATGGTTTATGGGTAAATAATTACCAGGGCATTGGGCGTTGTAACATGGGTCTTCAGCAGTTACCGCTTTTCAAAAGCACATCGTCTAAAACGCTTGGCACACAGGCGCAGGTTACCCAGCGCACGGCAGAACTTAGGTTTCTGAGAGGATATTACTATTTCCAACTGGTGCAGCAGTTTGCAGGGGTGCCTTTAGTATTACAACCTATCACAGGCAAGCAAACTGATTTTGCGCGCGCCTCTGTTGCCGGGGTGTATAAACAAATTATCAATGATCTTCGCTATGCAGCCGCTAACCTTTCTCCAACAACAACAGATCAGGGCAGGGCTACTCAAGGTGCAGCGCAGCATTTCCTGGCTAAGGTGTATTTAACCCGTGGCAGTGCGGTTCATGATGTACGCGGCCAGCAGCCAACTGATATTGACAGTGCGGCTTATTATGCCACGCAAGTAATTAACAGCCCGTATTATGCGCTGGAAAGCGATTATATGAATATCTGGAATGGTGTTTACCCGGCGGGTTATCCAAAGGTAGCCACACCTGCCATCGGGCAAAATGGTTCTGCCCCTTCAGGTGATATCAGCAAGTTCCAGACAGCACAGGCCAGCAAAGAAATCATTTTCGCGGCCCAGTTTATCAAAGATCTTACCTTGAATGGCTCCAGTGGCAACCGTACACATGAGTATTACATTTGTCAGTACGATGTGGGCATCCCCGGTTTGGCCCGTAATACCGATAATTTTAACGGCAGGCCCTATCGCCGTTTAGGCCCTTCAGATTATACCATTGACCTGTTCGACCGTAAAAACGATTCGCGTTTTTATAAAAGCTTCCGTACGGTGTTTTATTCTAACACCAACGCGGGTACACCTAAATTTACAGCGGGCGATGCACCTAATCCATCATTGGTAGGCGCTAACAGGTTTGGTGTAGGAGATACCGCGGCATTATTTATTGTGAATACGAAAAACAATCCGGTAACCACTGCACAAATAGCTAAGTACAGGTACACTGTTTATGCCCGGTATTATACCACTACACCAGGTGGCGCTATACAGCAGGGTTTTAACAATAACAAGTACCTTACTTTGGTAAAAATGCTTGATCCGGTGCGTGTAACGAGCGATTATAATGAAGAACGGGGCATCCGTAATGGTATAGTTGCCCGTTTAGCCGAAACCTACCTGATTGCTGCTGAGGCGTATGGCCGTAAAGGCGATTACAATACCGCGCTGATGTATATCAATAAAATACGCCAAAGAGCGGCCTACCATGCCGGTGAATTTAAGAACCCGCAAACTTATATGTTTGACGGCAGCACACCTGGCGACGTATCTGATACTTATCCGCAGTTGATGGCAACGATGGATTTATTTACAACTAACGCCGCGAGTGAGAATTATCCGCCAACGGTTGCCGGTACATCTGATCGCTTTATTCATTTTATGCTCAATGAACGTACGCGTGAACTATGTGGCGAATTTTATCGCTGGGAAGATCTGGTGCGTACAGAAACATTATATGACAGAACAAAATTGTTTAATAAAGATGCCACCAGTATTGTAGTCAGGGATAAGTTAAGACCTATTCCACAGGTTCAGATCGATGCCACAACCATAAACGGCCAACCTATGCAACCCGGTCAAAAAACGGAATACCAGAATCCGGGATGGTAACAATATTTATCTGTAATAGCTACTCAAACAGGATATTCCTGTTTGAGTAGCTATTAATATGCTGTTTAATACAGATTGGAGAATGACTAATATGATAACTTTATAACTAATACATCAACCATACTTTAATTACCCTTTAAATGAACCAATCTGATACCAAACCAAAAACAAATCGCAGGTTTTCGCGGCTTGTTTTAAATTGCTGTTTTGCTACTTTGCTATTTCAAACCCTTTCACAGGCATCATACAGTCAAAATACTACTTCAAAAAATAACGATGCTACTACCCCACTGCATTTGCTGAAGCCTGCTTATATAACCCCTTATGGTGAAACTAAACAGGCCGGTGTTAAAGCTGTTCTTGACCGGGTTTATCATTATCTGAATGAGGTTACACCTTATCAGTTAATTGATAAATCAAGTGGGCAAAATATCAGCGCACTCTCCAAGTTAAACGCTAACAGCGTTTTTGCACAGGGCGATTTCAGGCTGATCAGCTATGAATGGGGAGTAACCTATACCGGCATGCTGGAGGCGGGAGCTGCAACCGGCGATAAGCGGTTTACCGACTATACCCTAAACAGGCTAAATTATATCGGAAGCGTGGTTTCAGGATTTAAGAATTACCTCAAAAGCTCTCCGCAGGCAGTAACACCCGTAAAATCGGTGATTGAACCGCAGGCGCTTGACGATGCCGGATCAATGGCTGCCGCAATGATCAAGGCCTTGAGAGCCGGGGCAGTAAAACCTGATCTGCGGCCGATAATTGATAACTATATCAACTTTATCCTCACAAAACAGTTTCGTTTAGCTGATGGTACATTGGCGCGCAATCGTCCTCAACCCAATACCTTATGGCTTGATGACCTGTATATGAGTCTGCCCGCGCTTGCCCAAATGGGTGTGCTTACCGGCGACAGGAAGTATTTTGATGAAGCTGTAAAACAATATGAGCTATTCAGTAAACGCATGTTTAACCCCGAACGCGGATTATATATGCATGGCTGGATCCAGGACATGGATCCGCATCCGCAGTTTCATTGGGCCAGGGCTAATGGTTGGGCTATTTTAACAAAAATAGAATTGCTTGATGCGCTTCCGCAAGATCATCCGGGGAGAGCAACGCTGATAGAAATGTTAAAGAAACACGCTGCGGGCCTTGCCCAGCGTCAGGATGCAACCGGTTTCTGGCACCAGTTGCTTGACCGTAACGATTCGTATCTGGAAACATCTGCTACGGCCATTTACGCTTATTGCTTTGCGCGGGCAATTAATAAGGGATGGCTGGATGCTAAAGCTTATGGCCCTGCGGCGCTTTTGGCCTGGAATGCTGTAAGTACCAAAGTAAATGATAAGGGCCAGGTAGAAGGTACCTGCGTAGGTACAGGTATGGGTTTCGATCCTGCCTTTTATTATTATCGCCCGGTAAACAACTATGCCGCGCATGGTTATGGCCCGGTTTTACTTGCCGGGGCCGAAATTTACCGTATGCTGCAAAATCACCCGTTTGTAATTAACGATAGTTCAGTACAGGTAAATAAATAAACATTATCAACCTAAACCTCATGATTAATATGAATATAAAACGCTATACAGTTATTACCGCGACATTGGCCCTGGTTTTTACTTATTTTTCTGCTCATGCACAAATCGGCAAACGTTTTCCGTCTGAACGTAAGGTAGTTAAAGATCCCATAACCGGAACCATGCTTACTTTTTTAACCAGTACGCCTGCCGGTGATTCCAAAATATACCAAACGCATAATCAATGGACGTCTGACATGCAATGGCTCATCTTCCGGTCAGATCGTGTTCATGGCGAAGCCATAGCTGTAAATGAAAAAACGGGAGAAATGGTGCAGGTAACAGAAGGCGGTTATGTTGGCATGTTAAATATTGCCCGTAAGAGCATGAAATTATATTTTATGCGTAACCCACCCAAATCGGCCCCGGAAGGATCAATGGAAATTGTAGAGGTTGATCTGGCTTCGCTTTTTGCCGATAGTAAATCGGGAAAACTAAAATCTGCCGATCATTACCAGCGCATTTGCGGAACAACGCCGCCTGAGATAGGGGCTGGCGGTGATATGGCACTTGACGGTGCTGAAGACTGGGCTTATTTCCGTATAGGAAAGGCCGAAGCCGCCCGACGTTTAGCTCCGGGCACTAAACTTGAAGAAGCCTTTGGCCCGCGCAAAATGGGTGCAGGACCATCAGGTATTGCCGGAATGAACATTAAAACCGGTGAAATAAAACACGTTGTCGCGGTACCATTTCAGGTAGGTCATATTCAAACAAACCCCTGGGTAGCAGGCGAAATTATTTTTTGCTGGGAAACGGGTGGCAAATCTCCACAACGTACCTGGATAGTAAATGCCGATGGTACTGGATTGCGCCCACTTTATCCTGAATCTCCTTATGAATGGGTAACGCACGAGGCTGTTATTACTAAGGATGAGGTTGCTTTCTCTATCATGGGACATCGTAAAATACCCAACACTGTGGGTACTACAGCTGCAGGAACAGCGGTGAACGGAGCCAACCCGGGACAGGAAGCAGCGTGGGGACCTTCAGGCACACGCGAGAAACCGACAGGACTGGGTATTGTGAATATCAGAACAAGAGAAATGACCATTGCCGGTCAAACACCTTCAGGCAGTGGGTTATGGCACGTGAGCGGATCGGCTGATGGCAGGTTTGCTGTAGGCGATGACTTTGACAGGGGTTTGTACCTGATAGACAGGCATACCCATGAAATGATACTACTTACCACAGGGCACAAGGCTACGGCTGCAGATCATCCGCACCCAACTTTCAGCCCGGATGGTACCCGGATCGAGATCCAGTCGGCCATGCTTTCCGAGGATAATCGGTCTATGAACATTTGCATTGTGCCTGTTCCGGAAGCCTGGCTAAAGCGTACTTATAAACAGAAATAATAACAGCACATGATTTAGATCCGTCAACCGTCACCGAGCCAGCATAAATTTAGCTGGCCGGTGTTTTTAGTCTCTGTTCAGTTTTGTTTTCTTATTATGCAGATCAGTTAAACGTTCCACCTCCACACTGGCTAATATAAATGCCCCAACGCCTTTAGCATCGTTTGTTATCACCTTTTCGCTCAAATAATACGCGTAGCTTCCATCACGATATGGTTTTCCTCCAAGACCTGATACACTCACTGTCCCGTTAAGATTTAGCTGACCATTCGCATCTGTTTCAATAAATTTTTTTATAATTCCGTTATACCCTTTTTGAATGGCGGGTAAATAGGCCGGTTTCAAATATCCTTGTCTTACCGCTTTTGCCATAGTATATACAAACATGCACGATGCTGATGCTTCCGGATAATTTCCCTTGGCGGTATCTCTATCAAGTACCTGGTACCACAAGCCAGAATTTTTATCCTGATACTTAACAATTGCGGTGGCAAACCGGTTAAGTATCGCCAATAATTCAGCGCGTTTTGGATGCTGCGCCGGAAAATGATCAAGCACATCAACCAATGCCATACCATACCACCCCATAGCCCGGCCCCAAAAATTAGGTGACAAGCCGGTTTCCGGGTTAGCCCAGCGCTCTTTTTTACTTTGATCCCAGCCATGGTACAGCAGCCCTGTTTTTGTGTCCCGGGCTTTCGCTTCCATTAAGATAAATTGTTTGGCAATATCATTGAAAGCGGTATCCTCATGAAAAGTAGCGGCATATTCAGCATAAAAAGGTTCACCCATATATAAACCGTCCAGCCACATCTGGTTTGGGTAGCGGTTTTTATGCCAAAAGCCTCCCTCGTGCACCCGCGGTTGTTTCCGTAATTGGTCGCGCAGCAATGTTGCCGCTTTATAGTATTTTTCGGTGCCCAGCACCTTATATAGCGTTAATAAATTACGACCGCATAACACATTATCTATATTGTAATCGGCTTGCCGGTAGGTGCGTATATTGCCATCAGGTGTAACGTATCTATCCATACAATGCTGTATGTATGTGAAGTATTTTTCGTCGCCGGTTTGTTGCCAAATACCTTCTATTCCTTTCAAAATCACGCCCTGGTCATAGGTCCACTTATCGCCGGTTGGCAAGCTATCTTTCCAAATAGTCATAACCGTTTGTGCCATGCGCTGTGAATAAGGCAGTTTATCTTGAGCCTGTAATGCCGGTGAACACAGCGCGACTATGGCAATAAAAAACAGACATCTTTTTTTACGTTGATCAATTCTCATACAAATTCATTTGGTGATGATAAACCAACCGGATCATCTTCATTTTATTTTTATTTATTGTTGACTAACAAACTATTTGATATACATTTTAAACATGCCCATACCTTATTGTATTAATTATTGGCCGTAATCCTAAACCAGTCTATATCAGCATACCCCGAGTCATTGATCTGATTTGTGCGCGTACAAAACAAGCCAATCTTAGCTCCAATCCAACGACCAGCTTCGGCGGTAAATGGTTGGCCGACATTTTTAAAGCCTACCCCATCGGTGCTATAGCTAAAGTTACATACGGCATTCTTCCCTACTTTAACACGCAAATAAATGGTTGGCGACGATAGCTTTGTAATAATCTCCTCCTGCTCTTGTTTGCCTTTATCCGCATCCACACAAGTTGTAAACACCAGGTATACGCCATCCTTTTTACTTTTCATGGCTATATTAGCATAACTGAAACCCATAATAGTAAGTCCCGTTTTTTCGCCCTCCAGCTTTAAATTGGGGGTAAAGGTTATTTTGGTGGTAGCTGTAAATTCATCAGCCGGAAACTTTTGTAATAGCACATTTGGCGCAAACCACAGGTTAGCGGCATCAGTTGGCAATTGATAGCTGTACAGCCGCAAAGCTCCCTTAGCGATATTCATAAACATCCATACAGGCTTTGTGTTGGCCATCCATTGCCATTGTAAACCCAGGATTGTGCTGTTAAATTCGTCGCTTTCCTGCGGGGTGGTTACCGGATATATTTTACCAACATTAGGCTTTTTATAAGTCAATACAGGTTCACCTTTATCGTCGCCATCCTTATCCACGCCAATAACCGGCCAGTTATCCTTCCACGTCATGGGTTGTAAATGCACCACGCGCCCGTAAACGCCCTTATCCTGAAAATGCAGGAACCAATCCTCCCCTGTTGGTGTGTTTACCCATGCGCCCTGATGCGGACCGTTGGTGGTACTTTTCCCCTGATCCATTACCACCCGCCGTTCGTACGGTCCATAAATATTTTTTGAACGCAGCACCAGCTGCCAGCCTGTAGGTACGCCACCGGCCGGGGCAAAAATGTAGTAATATCCGTTGCGCTTATAAAATTTCGGGCCTTCAATGGTCGGGTCAGTTTCATGTCCGTCATAAACAATCACACCATCGTCAACTACCCTGTTTCCATCTTTGTTCAGTTTGTTTACGGCGATCACGCTTTTTATACCGGCCCGGCTGCCTGCAAAGCCATGTACAAGGTACATGCTGCCATCGCTATCAAGCAGCGGGCAGGGATCTATTATACCTTTGCCTTCCATCACCATAATTGGTTTGCCCCAGGGGCCTGCAGGATTTTTGGCCTTTACCAGGTAAATGCCAAAATCAGGATCGGGATAATAGATATAAAATTCGTTATGGTAATAACGGATGGCAGGGGCCCAGACCCCATCACCATGCCGCGGCACATCAAAATGATTAAAAGGCGGCTGCTTCAACAACGCGTGGCCTACTATACTCCAGTTAACCAAATCTTTTGAATGCAATACAGGCAAACCCGGAATTGCTTCAAAGCTGGAAGAAACAAGATAGAAATCGTCTCCAACACGAATGGCATCCGGATCAGAATAATCGGCGTTTATCACTGGATTCTTATAGGTACCGTTACCCTGATCTGCCACCCATACCTTAGAGATGTAATTGGTACCTGCCGTGGGTATTTGTTTTTTTTGTTGGGCAAAAACCTGCCCGGTTGTAATTAATAGTGTAATGAACACCAGTTTATTTTTCATAGGCTGGTTTAAGTTTTGAAGGGGCAATATGCCGGGCAAGTTCAAGCTTTAATGACCGGATACCTTCTAAAACAATCTCAGCCATTTTTCGGGCTCCCAGTTCATTAAAGTGTGTATTGTCAGCCTGGCCTTTCGGATAGTTAACACTTTCTCCCGGAGCCAGGTAATTAAATAATTTTTTTGATCCCTCGGCCCCGAGCTTTTGCAATAAAGCCTGACTCTCCCTATCCAGATCAATCAGCGGAACTTTTTGCTCTGCTGCCAGTTTACGTACAATCGCGGAATACACTTCGTGTGTCCCCACGATAGTTCCTGTCGTATCAAACTTTCTTCGTGCCACGGGTGTCAGCAATACCGGGTTTGCTTTTTTGTCCCTCGTTTCGCGAATGAATCTTGCTAAATTATCCCGGTATCCCTGTTCATTGATGTAGCTCTTTTTGGTGGGCACTTCATCATTATGGCCAAATTGTATAAATACATAATCGCCCTCCTGTAAGCTGCCAGTAATGGAATCCCATAAGCCTTCACTGATGAATGTTTTAGTACTCCGGCCATTCTGTGCCCGGTTATCTACAGTTACCGTGCTATCAAAAAACGAGCTGAAAGGCATCCCCCAGCCTGTCTCAGGAAAAGCCTTAGGCTGTTTGTTGGACATCGTGGAATCACCAGCCAGATAAACGGTGATGCGGCCGGGAACAATAAGAAAAGACATCAGCAACGCCGCGCTTATTAAAACACATGAAAATATAGTTCTAAATTTAATATTGCTGTTCCTATGCATCATACTTTCGAGTTTTAGTTATCATAATTATTCTTTCTCTTCCGGTCCGACAAAGACACGTTCTGAGGCAAACAATTTATTCATTTCTTATTTAATTACCCCATGGCATCGTAACACTGTGAATGCCGGAGTATATAATTGTTAAGCGCTCAGAAATTTTTAAAGAGGGGAGCTATTAAACTCCTCCTCTTTAAAAATTTAATTATACCCCGGGTTTTGTTTAAACACATCTTTATTAGTCACGGCATCAATTTGTCCCTGGGGTATCGGTCTTACCAAATGGTATGGTTTGAAATTAATAGCCGCATCCGGATTCATAACCTGGATACGACTTGCTAATTTTCCTGTTCGTTTCAAATCAAACCATCGTAACTGTTCGCCACCTAACTCACGCGCTCTTTCGTCTAAAATAAAGTCGAGATTAACCTGTGCAGCCGTGATCTGCATTTCTGCTGTGCGTCCAGTTTTTGCCGCCCTTGTTCTTAGTACATTAATGTAAGTTGCCGCGGTTCCAGGGTCGCCCAGGTTTAATTTTGCCTCGGCAGCAATCAGATACATCTCTGCCAGCCTGATCACAAAAACATCGCGGGCACTTTGAGCCTCAGCCACGCTTGCACGTGTCGAATCTTTAAATTTCGATAAAGAAACATAAAACTTACGCTGAATGGGCACCCCGTTTGATGCATATACCTTGGCCAGGTCGTAAGTAACATATTTATTGCTTTGTGATGCTGCCGGTATAGTAGCATTAGGTGTGTAGCAAACCGTATCGCCAACTTTAATAGTATTGCCATTATAAGTACCGCCTTTATTAGCATACCAAACACTTTGAAAAGAACCGGCATAACGTGAATCATTTTGCTGATCAAACATATTTAAATAAGCCAAAGTAGGCATATACCTGTTAAACGGCCTTCCGTTTGGAATATCCCGGATGAGCAGGCTTGTATTTACCTGGTCATAAACCATTAGGTACATTAAGTGCCCGTTGTTTGAACCACGGTAGTGCCCGTTTGGATAGGTTGCCGATGTAAGATCGTTATTGGCCAAATTAGTTGAATAATCAACGGCCCAAATTACCTCTTTATTTTTCAGGTTCCCCATATTCCACAGATCTGCATACTTTGGTTGCAATGCATAGCCATAGTTTTTAATTACATCATCGGCCATGTTAAATGCTTCGGTATTCATACCGCGGGTTAAATACATCCGCGCTAAAAAGGCTTTGGCTACCGGTATTGTGGCACGGCCATAATCGGCAGTGGTGGGGGTTAAATTAGCTACCGCGAATTTGAGGTCCTCAAATATCTGGTTGTAAAAAGTTTCTACCGGTGTTTTATTAGCTACGGTATTAGCACCTTCAGTTGGTTGGGTGGTAAAGTTTACTCCGCCCCAGGTTTCAACAATGTGCCAGTAATAAAATGCTCTTAAAAAACGCAGTTCGGCTTCGCGGTTCAGTTTTTGGGCTGGCGTATAATCTGTTACAGCAGCAATTTGTGCTATACCTGTATTGCATAAATTTACACCGGCATACATATTGTTCCATAATAGCGGCAGCGGATCGGCAGTACCTTGAAAATTGATGTATTGGGTAAACATGGGGTATGGATCGCCGGTGCCGCTTGTCCATATATCTGTTCCCATTTCAGATGCCAGGTATCCCTCCTCTTTACCATACCAAAACCGGGTATAGGTATAGGCCGCGTTAACCAATGTTTCAAAGCCAACTGCCTTGGTATAAACAGTTTTGGCAGTTAAATTACTGGGATTATATTCTTCAAGCTTTTTGTTGCAGGCACTAAATGAAGCGGCAATGGCTATGAGTAACAGTGCCCAGCTTTTTAGTAATTTTTTCATAATATATTTTTTAAATATTAGTATTTGTTAAAAGGAAAGATTTAATCCGGCCAGAAACAATTTTGTAAGCGGCCTATCGAACGAACCACCGCCTTCAGGATCATAACCCTTTATTTTTGAGAATGTCGCAAAGTTTTTGGCACTCACATATATCCTTAAATTAGATACATGGATTGATTTAGTTACACTTGCCGGAAAAGTAAACCCAAGCGTGGCGTTCCTTATTTTAACATAGGAACCATCTTTGTAGCCCAATGTTGAAGCAAATGGCTCGGATGCCTTTGTAATATTGGCACTGGGTCTTGGGTACTCATTTGTTGGGTTTTCAGGTGTCCAATAATCTACATTGGCGCCATTTTCAATTGCGTTAGGTTCATATTTTAACGCATATTGAGATATGAACATCTGTCCGATACGTCCAAATACCTGCACATTCAAATCAAAGCTTTTATATTTAAAATCATTACTAAAGCCAAAGCTGTATGTTGGGACAGCTGAACCAAGTATTTTACGGTCAAATGTGGTGGTAAACTTTCCGTCGTTATCAATATCGGCCACTTTAATGTCACCCGGCTTGTAACCATAACTTGCTGCCTGGGCAGTTTCGGATGTTTGCCATATCCCTACTTTTTGATAATCGTAATACGATACTACCGGATGACCTATAAACCAACCATTGGCAAGATCATTTACTCCATTTGGTAAATAAGTGATACGCTCCTTATTACGCGTATAGGTAATATTGGATGTCCATGAGAAATTATTTGATCGAACGTTAATGGTTTTTAGCGCGACCTCAATACCTGTATTACGGCTTTTGCCAACATTGGCCAGTGTTCTTAGCGCTCCTGTAGAGGCCGGTAATTGCTGTGGCAACAACAGATCCCTGGTATGTGAATCATAATAATCTACGGTGCCCGAAACCCTGTCTTTATAAATTCCGAAATCAATACCGGCGTTTAACGTTCCTGTTAACTCCCAGTTTAGTTGTGGGTTTCCGATATTTGGATCAAGGCCATATGCTAATGCTGTTATATCGTTCCATGAAAATGGGATAAGCGCTGCCTTACTTTGGGTTTGATATGCGCTTACCGCGGCATTACCGGCCACGCCATAACTTAAGCGTAATTTCAATTCAGAAAATACATTTTGGGTCTTCATAAATCCCTCATCAACTACACGCCAGGCTGCGGCTGCCGAAGGGAAGAATGCCCACTTATTTCCTGACGATAATACGGATGAACCATCGGCACGCCCGGTAAGTGTGAGTAAATACCTGTCTTTAAATGAATAATTTAAGCGCAACGCCCCCGAAGTTAAATGTTGCCCAACGTAGTTACTTGATATTTTTAAGTTAGATGGGTTGTTTTGCAGCGCATAAAAAGATTGGTCGGGTATTAATTGTCCGGTGCCTTGTGCTGATGATTGGTCCATAACATTTGATTGATAACTGGTAACACCCGTTATATCTAAGCTATGACTGGCTATCTTTTTTTGCCAGGTAATAATGTTTTCCCAAAGCAAATTAGTTTCATTTGAATTGGCTACTGACGATAGTGACCCCGAAGACAGTGCTCTGTTTATAGTATTGGCGCTTTCAAAATGTCCGTTACGTGAATTGGACAAGGTAATGCCCAAATTTGACCGTATGGTTAAGCTACTTATCGGCTTCCATTCTGCGTAAGCGGTTGAAAGCAAATGGGTAATTTTGTTATTATTTACAAACTGTGCTGCATCATCATCAAAAAGCGGATTAGCCTGGTTGCCGTTACCCGGAAATTTAGCTATGCTGCCATCAGCGTTATACGGATTAAAATAAGGGATAACTTTGTTAGCCACAGATAGCACACCATCGTTCCGAAGGTTTTGATCATAATAAGCAAGCTGACTTTGCAGCCCAACTTTAAAAGCATTGAATAACTGATGGTCTATATTTAACCGCAAGGTGTACCTGTTGGAATAATCATTGGCATACAAACCTTTTTCCTTAAAATAATCAAAAGAAAAATAAGCTTTTGTTTTTTCGCTTCCGCCAGAAACACTTGCGTTATAATCCTGTTGGGAACCTTTATGCAGTAAAAAGCCCGGCCAGTAATAGGATAGACCGTTTTGAACTGCAGCCAGATCGCCAGCACTGGTAAAAACTTTCGGGTCGTCGGCAATAGAGTTCCACGTTCCAATGGTTCTAAAACCTTCGCGCTTTAGATTCGCATATTGTGCCCCTGTCATGGGTACCGGGTAGCCGGCAATATCCGAAATTCCATAATATGAACCGGCAGCTACCTTAGGTTTTCCATCGGCACCTCTTTTTGTGGTGATTATAATTACACCGTTTGCACCGCGCGATCCATAAATGGCTGTGGACGATGCATCCTTTAAAAACTCCATTGATGCGATATCGTTTTGATTGATATCCTCATAGTTGCTGTATTGTATCCCGTCAACTATGTAAAGGGGGCCATTACCGGCTGATAGTGACCGGTTTCCACGCACGGTTACGCTCACATTTGCACCTGCACCACCGCTTGTGCGTACAATATCTACGCCCGAAACCTTTCCCTGAAGCGCTTCCATTGGGTTTGATGCCGCAACTTTGGTGATCTCATCTCCTTTAACAGAAACCACAGAACCGGTAAGGTCCCTCTTTTTTACCGTACCATACCCCACAATGATCACCTCTTCGAGCGATTTACTTAATGGTACTAACGATACTTTTAAAAAAGTTTTTCCATTAACACTTTGTTCTAATGATTTGAACCCTAAAAAGGTAAATACCAACACTGTATTGGCATTAGGAACCGTAATGGTAAAATCGCCGGAAAGATTAGTGGCAACACCTATATTGGTGTCTTTTATTCTTACTGATACACCAGGCAGAGGTTCACCTTTTTCGTCGGTTACTTTACCATTCACGGTAATTGTTGCTATCTGGCCGCCGTTATTACTAACAGCTGATCCTGTAGGCCCTGAAACAGCGTTGTTAAACAAAATTATATTATTGTCTATCTGGCTGTAGCCAATTCCACGGGTAGCAAAAAGTTCATCCAGGATATCTTTTACCGATTTATTTTCGGATAAAAGATTGATGCGGGTGTTTGCGGGCACATTGTCTTTGTAAGCAAATCTTAAATTGGTTTGCTTTTCAATTTCTTTAATTATAGATTTTAGAGTTTCGTTACGCAATGCTATCTTAATATTGATCTTATCCAGGGATTGGCCCTTACTTGATGAAGCTAAGAGCAATTGGCCGGAAATCAGTATTACCAACAGGATAATAAAACTGAGTCTCATAATTTTTCGGGATGTGTTTAATAACTGGCGTGCAGAACCATCAGATAATGTGCACCATTGCTTAAACGCAAGAGTTTTTTTCATAACTTGCATTGGTTTTAATCGGTTAATAAATTGGTTAAAATACTTACCCTGTTGCCGAAAGATGTGAGAAGTCGTAAGCAGCGGGGTTTTTTAGTTTTGAGGTTAAAGTATTACTGTTTCATCGGTTTTTAATTTAAGTGGTGAAAAACTATTTATTGTTCACAGCCTGGCCCTGATAATATAACTTTACTGGGCCCATCCCATTTATAGTTCAGATTATTCAGGTGCGATAATACATTGACAACCTGTTCTAACCCGGTAGTATTTAAGAAGGTAGCGCTAAAACGGCAGCCCCCTATCTTTTCATTATCCAGCATAACTTTTATACCATACCTTTCTGTTAAAACGGTGGCGGCTTCTTTCAGGGTCATGTGGTCCATCACCAGATCGGTCTCTTTCCAAAGTACCGTGATTTTGGCATTCAATATGTTTTTTGAAGATTGATGATTGGTTTCATTATAGCTTATCTGATGATTGGGCAATACAATGCCTAAGTTTTTTTTAGGGGTTGATACTTTAACTCTTCCGCGTGTAACCGTTACCTGAATCAAACGGCCTTCGGATTTAATATTGAATGCTGTGCCTAACACACGTGTAGTAATTTGCCCCGCATGTACCAGGAAAGGGTGACGCGGGTCGTGCCTGATATCAAAATAGGCCTCCCCTGTTAAGTATACTTCGCGGGTATTGCCAATGAACTTTGCAGGATAATCTAAGTGACTGTTTTTATTTAACAGCACTATGCTACCATCAGCCAGCCTTATCTCCCGCACATGACGTATGGATTTGGGCAGAGCCGCCTGGGCCTGCAAAGGTGTTGGTTTAGGTTTGGTATGTAAAAAGTATAAGCCGGCGCATATAAATAATGCGATGGTTGCCGCAACCGACCAAATGATTGTTGCGGGACTTCTTTTTTGAAACGAATAAATATTTTTTTCTTTTTTTATGGTTTCAAGCAGCTTATTGTATAAAACTTCCTGATGATCAACTCCAGTGTCAACGCCAGGTCGGACTTCGGTATCTGACCATAATTTTTCTAATAAACCTTCAATTTCTGACAAGTTATCCTCTTTGGCTATTAGCTCAAAAAGTTCATCAAGCTCTTCTACCGTACATGAGGTGTCCAGGTATTTTTGAAACAAGTATTTTATACGGAAAACAGAGGCTGTTGACATATTACATTTGGCTAATTGGAACCAATTTATACACTTGACGATAAAATAACGAGGAAGGACTAATTAGATGTGAAAAAAAAGAGATATTGTCAGCAAAATGGATAACTGGCCACGTTTTATAAATTCCCGCATTTTTTTTAAGGCGGTAACCATGTGATTTTTTACTGTATTTTTCGACAGATTTAATTTGTCGGCAATTTGCTCGTGGGTGAGGCCTTCTTCCCGGCTTAAATTGAGTACTAATTGCTGTTGCTGAGTGAGCATTTGAAGGCATTGTGTAACACGCTGATTATATTCTTTTAAATCGTGATTGGAAGTTGCCGTTGCCTGCTCATACTGCATATGGTGGTTAAGCAATTGTTGTATCCTTTTTTCGCGGGCGGCTGTCCGTAAAAAATCGAGTGATTTATTTACGGCCATCCGGTAAAGAAAAGCATCAACGTTTTCAACTTCGCTAAGAATCTCTTTGGCCGACCATATCTTCACAAAAATATCAAGCACCAGTTCTTCTGCAATTTCGCGAGACTTGACAACTTTATAAATGTAGGTGAAAAGCTTAGGTTGGTTTTTTTGAAAAAACAGCTTAAAAGCAAGTTCATCGCCCGATGACAGACGCTGGTGCAGCGAAGTTGGTATTTCGTCACCAATATTGGGTGATCTCAGGGGGTTGAACAAGATGCAGGTATTATAATTGGAATCATAAAGTAACAACCTATTTTTCAAATAATCAATAAATAAATAATAAATGATTGTGAAGAAGACAATTAATATTGTATCTATACAGATTGTAAAAAACAAATAACAATTGTAAACCAAAATGCAGACAAGACTAAAAGCCAAGCTATATCAGGACAAGGCATAATGTTCAAACGAAAATTTTAAGTAGGCTTAATTTGTCAAATAGATTAACCAAATGCTTTAAATCTTCAATAAATCGGTCGATTCAATTAAGTTGAGGAGTACTTGATTTTGCACCGTAAAGTAATTTGAGAAACACCCATTTATTTTACTTAAAATATCCCATATTGAATTTTAAGTCAACAGATTTAGAGTGTGCAAAATACACCCAAATGAACTTCAAGATAAAAATTACTGAGCAATTCCGTCTTTTAAATTTAAGACAATTCTATTCTTCCAACTTATTTTTAACTTTCTTAAAAATACTCTTCGCTGTAGTCGCTAAATTTTTAAAAATTGCTAAAAAACAGTTCGAAAACTCCAGCTCATTGGTCACAAAGGGTCCTTTCGAGCAATCTGAGGGAGCTTTTTAGTTTTGGTGGTTTTGATTAGGAAATTTACTCAAAAGTGTAATGCCGACTGTAATTTGCTATACCCGTTATCCAAGTCTTTTATTAACCGTGTTCCAGTTCACCACGTTCCACCATCCGGCAATATATTCGTTGCGCTTGTTCTGGTATTTAAGATAATAAGCGTGCTCCCAAACATCCAATGCCAATAAAGGAATTCCTTTTATTTGGGCGTTATCAAACAAAGGATTATCCTGGTTGGCTGTTGATGTAATGGTCAGTTTCCCGTTTACATTCACCAGCCATGCCCACCCTGAGCCAAAACGGGTAAGTGCCGCCTGTGTAAACAGCTCTTTGAACTGGTCAAATGATCCGAACGAAGCTGTAATAGCATCTTTGATTTTATCATCAGGCCCGGTTGATTTTGGCGTTAAACTTTGCCAGAAAAAATTATGGTTCCAGGCTCCACCTCCATTGTTACGTGCCTTGGGCGAAAGTTGTGAGGCATGATCAAAAAACTCTTTCTCACTTGTATAAGGCAGCTTTTCGGCAATTATAGCTTCATTTACATTTTTAATGTAGGCTGCATGATGTTTGGTATAATGGATCTCATTGGTCAGCGCATCTATATGTGGTTCCAGGGCCGCGTAGCTAAACCCTAATGGCACCTGCCTAAATTTTAGCGGTTCGTCTGCACTGCCATGCTGACCTGTTTTAATTGTAGCAGCTGTTGCATTATTTAAAATAACATTACTTCCAATTGCAACAGCTACCGTTGCTTTAAGGGTGTTTTCGATAAACTTTCTGCGGCTGTTTGTTTTCATGATATATATAGGGTTAATATTGGGTTTATAAATTAAAGCAGCCCGGAACGGAACCGGGTCTGCTTTGCAAGTACATGCTATTAAATCACTTATATAGTGTACTGTATCTTAATTATGTGTGAGTATGGTTGCGCCAATACTTGTACTGCCCGGCGTATCATTGATGTAAATGGTATATATTTTTCCGGCTATTAAAGTTACATTACTTAATTGATCGTTCAATATGCTCACCACGGAATGATCAGCAGATTTACTGACTGAAAAGCTGACCTTACCTGCATCAACAGCAACAAACGGGCCGAGTGACCATACATTATACCCGGTACCGGATAATACAGAACCACCTGCCCTGCCATAAGCTGTATTGGTAAACAAGGCTGTTTGCCCGACTACACCAAAATTAACATTAGGGTTACCTGGGGCAAGGTGCACAAACCTTACTTTGGCTTTACCCGCAGCGGGCGCCGACAGGTCATCATAGAACAGGATAAGTGAATCGGCCGTTGCCTTAGTATTTTTTACGGCGAAAACTGTATGGTAATAGGTTGCTATAGGGCCGTTAGGGCCGCCGCTTGAACTAAACGTAGCGCTGTTTCCAAACTGGCGCGATGCCTTGTAAGAGGTGTTTGTACCTTCGGTAAAGTTGATCTGCACATCCCCAAACTGGGTATCCAGGTAATCGGTTTTGGTGTTAATTGCTACTGCGGTTTTTGTAACCTGGGTAGTATATGTCCAAAACTGAATGCCCGCGTTTACCGGCCTGGCATTCACAAAGCTAATGTGTGCGGCAAGAGCCGGCCTATCGGCATTATTGATATTGAGATAATCTGTTTTTTTGCAGGATGCAGTCAGTAACAACACCGTGCCTAAAAGGAATTGTAATTTATGGAGATGCAGGGTACCAAGCGTTTTTTTTACGATTTTTTGGTATAGTATATGATATTTATTGTTCATGATGCGTGAGCTTATAAATGAGCGGAAAGTTTAATAAATGGCTGAATCCCCGCGCTGCCGTTCTGGATGCCAACAACGGTTGGGTTGCGTAAACCGGCTATCGATGGGTCGGTATAGTCTCCTACCACATTAAACAAGTTGTTTACACCTACGGTTCCCTGCAGTTTAGCGGTAAATTTATATCCTACCGATAGGTCTGTAATCCATATCGGTTTCAGGTTTTGGTAAAAATATACCGGATTCAGCGGATCAGCTGCACTAAGCAGGGAGGCTGTGGTTACCTTGCCAAAGTATACGGTACGGAGCAGGAAGGTAAATTTATCCAGACTATAAATACCTTGCAGGTTGATCTTTTGTGCCGGGATATTGGTCGTCACCCTCGCCCGCTCACCCGGGCTTAATATCACGTTCTTATAAGCTTCCAGTCCTTTTGGTGTATTTACTTTGGTCACCTCGTTTTTGGAAAAGTTCCCGCCAAACAGGAAGTTGATATTGCCTTTATCCAATAATACCTTATAACTGCCGGTAAATTCCACCCCTTTGGTACGGGTGCTGAATTCATTATAAAAGAAGTTAGCCTGGGCCGCTCCTGTCTGCTGGAAAAGAGTTTTAACATCTGCCGGAAGATTGGTATCAGAGGAGGTAAAGTTACCGGTATTACCCACCCTGTTATCAATATTGATCAGGTAAGCATCTACGGTTAATTCCACATTACTACCCGGAGCAGAGGTTAAACCTAAAGCATATCCTTTTGATTTTTCAGGCGTTAATTTAGGGATACCTAATGCTCTTGCAGCAGCACTTTGATTTGAAGCAGTTAAAATATCAACTCCCCGGCCCTGTTGAAACGTGGTGGAAACAGAGGTATAATAGGACTGTGCCAGGTCTGGCGCTCTGAAGCCTGTATTAGCCGATCCGCGGATATTCAGCCATCTCGCAAAACTGTAGCGGGTGGCAGCCTTCCAGGTAAACACATTGCCGAAGTCAGAAAAATATTCAGCGCGGCCGGCACCGGATACCAGCCATTCTTTGGTTACGTTCAGTTCCACATCTGCATAGCCGGCGGTTATAGAACGGCTTACATTCACCGCGTTCTCTGGCCGAAAACCTAAATGGATCTGTGAACCTGCCGCCAGGCCGTTCAGGGAAGTAACACCCGCGTTGGATAAATATGGAATACCCCCTATGGTAGTATCCACATCCACAATAGTACGCTGGTCTGCCTTGGAATAAGAGCCTTCTTCACCAGCGATGATCTGGAAGCTTTCAATCCGGTGCTGTGCGCCAAAGGCCACGTTCAACCCTTTTAAAACCTTTTCGAAGTAGCGGTTAAAGTCGAGCCCAGTAGTGTTTTGACCGGCGTTATATCTGCCAGCGTCAAAACTGGTCGGGCTTTTTAGTCCCAGGCTCGCATTCAAGGAATTGTCTACCCGGTTACTGAAACTGTTCTTTCCAAATACGTTGGATAGGTCTACATTCCAGTCCCCTACTTTACCTTTTATACCCACAGCTATAGAGCCATCAACTATATTATTTTCCATGGCTGGTAAAAAACCATCCGGGTATATAAAATTATTGTTCCGCGATGTCCAGCCAGGTAAGCGATAAACGGCTGTAAACTGGGAATTGCGACTACTGATACCGCCAAATGCGTATATATCGGTAGTCTTATTCAATGGGAAGCCCGCGTTAAAGGACAGCAATGCATCCTGACCAGGGTTAGATCCACCACCGCGCTGGTCAAAAAAATGACGATCAATACCCCGGCTTTTTAAAATAGCATCATCAATTTCCTTGGTATAAATAGCATCATAGGCACGGGTATTGGCACCGCCGCCATAAATAGGGCCGTTGTATAATCCGGCATCGGCCTTTCCGGCTGGCAGCGCAATAGCCTGCGTGGCGTATTCGGCAGTGGCATTGATATAGCCACCTGTACTGCCTAAACCAACACCATAATTAACGCTGGTACGGGTTGTTGCCCCATCCCCGCGCCTACGGGTGCTGCCTGATGTAGTAACAGCCAGGTCATCTGTTTTTTTCTTGAGAACGATATTGATCACGCCCGCAATGGCGTCGGAGCCATATTGGGCCGCTGCACCATCGCGCAGGATCTCAATCCTGTCGATGGAACCCGATGGAATGGAATTTAAGTCATACCCGGTAGACCCATTGCCCAGTCCTCCATAATTTACGTTCGCGCTTTTGTGCCTGCGTTTTCCATTTACCAATACCAATACCTGGTCGGGCCCCAGACCGCGAAGTTGGGCCAGACTTAATGCCGACCCGGCATCCCCTGCATTACTCCCGTTAACGGAGTGAAACGACGGCGAGATGTACTGCAATAGTTGTGTAACACTCACCTGCGGTGCAGATTCCAGTAAGGGTTTAATATCGATCACATCAACAGCAGAGGCCGAATTCAGCTTGGTGCGATTAGCGTTTCGGGAACCAACTATTTGCACCTCATTCAGCGCATTACCAGATAGTTTAAGGGCAATTTTAAATTGTTTTGTACCATCTATCTCAACTTCCTGGCTTTCAAAACCTATAAAGGAGAATACAAGGTATTTGCCGTTGCGTACCACAATTTCAAAGGATCCATCGGCTTTGGTTACAGCGCCTTCATTGAGACCTTTGATCCTTACAGAAACCCCGGGAAGCGGGGCCTGATCATCGGCAGAGGTAACCACACCTCCAACCGTTCGTTTTTGCGCGAATACGTTTTGCCCATAGGTAAGGCTAAAAATTATCAGCAAGAGTATAATTTTCTTCATTTCACAATAGTTTTAGACAAAGCAGTGGCTATAGTGGGTGCTTTTACTGACCCACATGCACAGTCAATGTCCGTGATTAATTAATTATTTAATTGGGGGATTATTTTCAGTTTGAAGCCGTTTTTTGCTTAAAGCGGTCGTCGGTAAGCGCTTTTAAAAATTCAACCATATCGTTTATTTCTCCGTCGCTTAGGTTCAAAGGCTTATCCAATGACAGATCGCGATTAATGCCATCTTTTACTATTGCCGATGGGTTATTGTAATACTCAACCACACTTTTCAATGTTTTAAACTTGCCATTGTGCATATAGGGGGCTGTTACAGCCACATTGCGTAGGCTTGGAATTTTAAATTCGCCGTCCTCAGTTTTGTTTTTGGTAATAACAGACCGGCCGGGATCATTCAGATCTTTACCATTATATAAACCAATGCTCTTGAACCTGTCGGCGGTAAAATCCTCGCCTGAGTGGCAGTTGTTGCAATTGGCCTTACCTATAAACAATAATCGGCCACGCGCTGCCGATGCGGATAAAGCGTTATCATCGCCGTTGATATAGCGGTCATAAGGACTGTTTGACGTTTCGAGCGTACGCTCAAAAGAGGCTATGGCCTTTAACAGATTATCTTTAGTGGGTGTTGATTTAAATATCTTTTGAAATGCATCAGCGTAGTATTTATTTTCGGTTAGTTTTTTTACAGCATCATCCATAGTAAGCCCCATTTCTGTTGCTGATGTTATTGGCCCCATAGCCTGCTCTTCCAATGATGAAGCTCGCCCATCCCAAAAAAGGTGCGGACGACCTGAGAGATTGGTTAAGCCCGGCGAGTTTCTTGAAGTCAGGTTGCCTTTTATACCGACGCTAAAAGTAGCCGTATCGGCAAATGCAAACTCCGGTTTATGGCATGATGAGCAACTGATGGTATTATCGCCAGATAAAATGGGGTCGAAAAATAATTTCTCGCCCAATTGCTCTTTGGTCTGCACATCATCTTTTGTGCCCACAAAACTCATAAAGCTTATCAATGTACTGATAGCTACTATAACCAGAAGTATATTTCCTCTTTTCATATCGTTATGCATTTTTCTTCTTTTGTTAGTTGGTTGGACCTTCGCCGGGGTACCCAATGCGCCCCGGCTCATGATCCGTTTCCAACTTTACACCAGTTTTTAAATGCGCTTATTAGTCAAAACAATGGCCCTCCATCTAAAAGATGGCTTAAGTTTTTATAAAATTTGTATAGTTTACTGCCCCTTATAAAACTTATTGCGCGGTTGCGTTAAGATTTACATTCAGGTCAAAATCATCATAGATCACCTTATCGCCCAGGTTCTCAAAAAAGTTTTTCGAGCGGAATTTGATATCGTATTTGGTACGGTCAATGGTAATTTTAGCGGTGGCATTTAATTTTTTACCATCAATGGCTACAGTAGCCGGGAAACTGACATCATTGGTAATACCTTTTATAGTTAACCGTCCTTTAATATCATACTGGTTCGCACTGGTTTTTGTTGCCGATGTGATAACAAAATTTGCTTTAGGGAATTTTTCAGTACTGAAAAAGGTTTCGCTTTTAAGTGTGCTTATTAGTTTATCATTGGAGGCCTGGTCGGTCAGGTCAGCATCGGTAATAGTATTCAAGTCGATATCAAAAGTTCCGCTTTTTAAAACGTTATTATCAGTTGCAAATAAACCGTTGCTTATCTTAACCTCTCCATTATGGTCGCCGGTTGCTTTTTTGGCCAGCCAGGTAAGCTTACTTCCCTGGTTATCTACCTTAAAGTTTTGCGCCTTGTAATGTTTACCAAAGGTTATAAGCTTAACATTACCTGTTTTAGCATTGGTTGTAGTTTTAGTTGGGATGATAGCGGCAGTGAATGCCGATAATGAAATAATGGCTGTGGAATATACAGCGAAAGTTAATTTAGTCATGGGTGGTATTTATTTATGATGTGATTTAGTAATTGGATATTTACCCGGTAAAGTTTTTATCCTTTACCGGGATTGGTATTTATTTACCTTTTAATGTTTCGTTATTATCCTGAGTTGCGTTTGCTTCACTGGCCGGGACTGGTTCGGCAATGAGCTCATCTAACAGTTTATTGAATTTCTTTTCGTAATCCTGGTAGTATTTGCCGGTAACCGTACCTGTATAGCCTGTATAGATCTCTCTTACATCGCCTTTTCTATCAATAATGATGGTTGTTGGGAAAGCAACAAACTTGTTTAAGGCAGGCAGTTTTTGCGAAACCAGCTTTTTATCGGCCAGGCCGCCAAATACAATATCATACTGGACATTGTATTTTTCTTTCAGCTTGCCTAAAGTGTATTTGGCATACTCCAGACTGTCCTTTTGTTCAAAGCCAATGGCTATAGCCTCCACCCCACGGTTATGGTTTTTGTTGAACCAGGGAGAAAGGAACACGGTTTGATCGGTACAATTTGGGCACCAGGTACCTACAATTTCAATAATGGTTACCTTGCCTTTGTATTTGGCATCGCTCAAAGACACCGGTTTGCCGTTAAGATCAGGAAAGGTAAAATCCAGCTTTTTATAACCCTCTTTCAAGTAGGTTAGCTTATAGGGATCAGGCAGCTCAGCTTTGTCGTCTTTAACCGCGTCAAACTTGGTGTTATCATAAATACCCGATCCTATTTCACCGCTTAGGGTGCCATCAGGATTGATCTTACCTTTGTAGATCTTAGGGCTTGGGCCGGTAAAGCCTGACAGTTCAAACTCATCTCCCTGTACCGTACCCTCCAGTTCGCGGCTATCGCCGGTTACCTGCATAATTACGCCGGTAAGCTTGTTGCCCGTTTGCTTTAAAACGGCAATTTTATTGGGCACCTGGTCTTTCGAGTAAACCTTCAGTTCCCATTTACCGGTAAGGTTGGCGGCTGGAGCTACATCCTTTCCAGGCTCTACAAAACGATAGCTTTTCCCGTATTCGGCAGTGAAAGGCAGTGAATTACCTCTAAACCCCGGTACCAGGCTACGGTATTCGCCGCTTAGTGTTCCGTCCTCTTCAACCTTGGCAACCAGTGCGGCATCATAGGTATTCATTTTAATAAATACCGAATCTTTACCTATTTGCTTTACATGAAAATTGTCCCGGCGGCTTCCATTTAATAAAGTAAATACGGCGTGTTCGGCATCCTTACCCTTCAGCTCAAAGTTAAAAGGCACTTTGGTTTCGGCCACGGTGAAAACACCGCGCCAAACACCTTCTTTGATAAATTTCACCGGTGGATTTTTATCTGCAGCCAAAGCAGCCCCGCTAAACAACAAGCCTATAGACAGGCATTTGAATGATGTAATTAAATTGATGGTTTTCATTTGATAAATTATAAGATCAGTTAATGTTAATTTCCCTGGTGAGCTGTAGGATCGGCAACTGCGGCTGTTTCAGGCGCAGGTTCAGCGAGCAATTGATCCAATAGCTTATTGAATTTCTTTTCATAATCCTCGTGGTATTTACCGGTAACTGTCCCTGTATAGCCGGTGTAGATCTCCCTAACGTCACCTTTCCTATCAATGATGATGGTTGTTGGGAAAGCGATAAACTTGTTCAACGCAGGTAGCTTTTGCGAAACCAATTTTTTATCAGCCAAACCGCCAAACGCGATGTCGTAATTAATGGCATATTTTTCCTTCAGTTTACCTAAAGTATATTTAGCATATTCAAGGCTATCTTTTTGCTCAAAGCCTAATGCTATGGCCTCAACCCCGCGGTTATGGTTTTTATTGAACCATGGCGAAAGGAACACGGTTTGGTCGGTACAATTTGGGCACCAGGTACCAATGATCTCTACAATTACAACTTTGCCTTTGTATTTATTATCGCTTAAGGACACCTGCTTGCCATCAATACCCGGGAAAGAAAAGTCAAGCTTCTTATATCCTTCTTTCAGAAAGGTTAGCTTGTAAGGATCGGGCAGCTCAACATCAGTTTTTTTGGTGGCATCAAACTTTAGGTTTTTATAGATACCAAAGCCTTCCTCGCCGCTGATAGAGCCATCTTCATTTATTTTTCCTTTAATAATGAAGGGGCTTGGGCCGGTAAAGCCACTTAGCGCAAACTCGTCGCCCTGTACTGTTCCTTCCAGCTCGCGGGTATCACCAACTACGGTCATCACCACACCGGTAAGCTTGTTGCCTTTTTGTTTCAGTAATGCGATCGATGCGGGCACCGCCTCCTTACTGTAGGTTTTTATTTCCCATTTACCGGTCAGGTCTGCCTTAGGGGCTACATCTTTACCGGGTTCAACAAAGCGGTAAGTTTTACCGTATTCTGCTGTAAATGGCAGGGAATTGCCCCTGAAACCAGGTACAAGGCTGCGGTATTCGCCGCTGATCTTGCCATCATCTTCAATTTTGGCAACCAGGGCGGCATCATAGGTGTTCATTTTAATGTATACCGAATCGGTGCCGATAAGCTTTACATGGAAATTATCCCGGCGCGAGCCATTGATCAGCGTAAATACAGCGTGTTCGGCATCCTTACCTTTCAGTTCAAAATTAAATGGCACCTGCGATTCACTTACTGTAAATACACCACGCCATTTACCCTCTTTGATGAATTTTGGTTTAGGGTTTTCATGTGCTGATAACACGGTAACGCCGGTAAGCACCAGACCGGCAGAAAGCAGCCTGACTTTGGTTAAATAGTTTGTAATTTTCATTTGTATAAGTTTTAATTGTTGTTAATTGATGATAGTTAGGTGGCGACACAGCGAAAATTTGACAAGAGTTGTCCCCAGGGCTTAAAAGCCCTTAAAAAAACAACAGCAAAATTTCAGGAGATCAGGTTGTTAAAACCAGAAAACATACTGAGCCATACAGCAACATCGTTTAATGGTTGCGGGTTGTACCTGTGGGTGTTGATTGTTAAATGTGTACATGACTGTTAGTTAATTTATATTTCTGAAGCTTTATTGCTTTAGAAAAAAGTTTAGCACTTATTTCAGATTATTGAAAAGTTGCTATAAGATCATCGAGACTTCCTCTCCCTTATTCTTTATAAATCAACTAATTAATGGTGGGGTTAATTAGAATGGTGTAAAGATAGTAATAAATATGATAAATACAATAAAATCTATAGATTAAGTAGAATATTTTTATTTTGTTGACGTTTTTAAGTATTTCTTATCTTGTAAAACGATAAACATCCTGGACTGTACAGCACACGCCTGATTTACCACCATAGCAAAGCAACGCACTTAGTACAGCCAGGATGTATATCTCCGGTTAAGATTTTTGGACCTGAATGTAATAGCGTTTGTTAGCAATAATGGTAACAACAGAAAAGGGTGCCACCATTCTGTTTGCGGGCTTTGGTGAATAGATCTGATTTTGGTTTCATGGTATTTGTTTGTAACGCTGCAGGTCAATTGGTGGCTATTGAACTGCTTTAATAATTAGGTATTTGTTTATATATGATACTATTTTACGGGTATGTTAAACTCCACATCATCCGGCGGCAAGCATTGCTTATCATTACATGCCATAAAATTTATTGTACCGTTAACTGATGCCTGGCCTGATTTAAGTTTTACTTTTTGCTGAAATATAACCGACTGTTCAAAGTATTGCACATTCATGCTGAATGACTTTTCATATTTGCTTACAGGCTTGGGTTCAGTTGTATTGCCTACTACAATGTAGTTATCGTTTTTTTCAAACTTTAGCGAGGTCTTTATCGGCCCGCCATCGGCAAGATGCTGCGAATAAATATGCCAGCCTTTATCAATGGTAGCTTTTATAAATATTATGGCCTGCTCACTATCAATCTTTTTAGCAGCATATGACCATTTTACGGGTGTAAGGATCTGCGAAAATGCAGCAGTACTGAGGATAAAGGATAAAGCGGTAAGTATTAGTTTTTTCATTTGGTAAGATGCAGGTGATAATGATGGTATTATAATTAATTGTATCCAAATTTTTGTTTGCGGTATCAACAACACATTATGGCATCATTACGAAATGACTGATAAGTTTCGGAAGACAAGTAATAAAGTCTGTTCATGTGTATTCAGTTTATTTAATGTTCATTAACACTTACCTAAAAAGAGAGCCGGAGAGAAAACCTGCAGAATTCTGTACCAACTTATCTATCCCCCATTTCGGGAGCAGGAATTAGCACCTTTTACTAAATCTGAGATTCATGGTATAGGTTGCCAAGACGTCATGGGGCCTTTCCCTCTGTCTTTCTGGATAAGTATAAAAGAACGTGATGCTGCAAATATATATTAAAAACTATAATTCCTATAGACTTTATATATTTTATTTCTTATCATTGCCAACAGGTTATCGTAATTTAAAGTAGCACCTTAAATAATTTCTTAATACACTTAGTCTATTATCCAAAATGCCAGATCAAAAATCAAAACAAACGGCCCTTGGCGATGTAGCCGCCAGGCAGTTAGCCGTAGCAACCCGCACCGTGCCCCAGTTATCAACCATTACACCACGATGGTTAACCCATTTACTGAATTGGATCCCGGTTGAATCGGGCGTTTATCGTTTAAACAAAGTGGTACACGCGAACAATGTAGAAGTGGATTGCTCGTCGCGCGATGAACGTGAACTGCCATCAACCTTTGTAGATTACGAGGAAAATCCCAGGGAATATAACCTGAGCGCGGTAAACACGGTACTGGATGTGCATACCCGTGTGTCAGACTTGTACAGCAAACCTTACAACCAAATCAGCGAACAGTTACGGCTTACCATTGAGATCGTTAAGGAGCGGCAGGAAAGTGAACTTATTAACAACCCTGAATACGGGCTACTGAGCAGTATTTCCCCATCGCAAAAAATTAAAACCAGGCTGGGTCCCCCTACCCCTGATGACCTGGACGAACTGATCACTAAGGTTTGGAAAGAGCCCGGCTTCTTCTTGTTGCACCCACTGGCTATAGCAGCCTTCGGTCGCGAATGTACCCGCCGTGGCGTACCACCGCCTACGGTTTCACTATTCGGCTCGCAGTTTATTACCTGGAGAGGGATCCCGCTTATCCCTTCGGATAAACTGCCCATCGTAAAAAATAAATCAAAGATCATATTGTTAAGGACAGGCGAAAGCCGTCAGGGTGTTGTAGGCTTGTTCCAGCCTGGTCTTCCGGGCGAGCAGTCACCGGGTTTATCTGTCCGCTTTATGGGTATAAATAACAAAGCAATTGCCTCATACCTGGTTTCGCTTTATTGCTCTTTGGCGGTATTGGTTGATGACGCTATTGCTGTTTTAGAGGATGTTGATTTAGGCAATTACCATGAGTACAAATATTAATCAGGATAACTTACCCAACCCACGGGAGCTGGAGCAACTGGCTAACCAGTTCTTTAAATCGGGACCAGGAGGCTTTGTAAACCAATTACCGGTTCAACAAGCTCCTGAATCTTTTTCATCACCAGGCAATATAGCTGATGAGGGTTTATTTAACCCGTTGCAGCATGTAAATACCCCTGTACAATCAATTCCTTCAAGTACAATTGGAGGTGGTGGTATTTCGCCATCTGCCATTAACCAGAATAATGCAGTAAACTTAAAGGATCCGCAAACCAGCTTTGCCGATCCTAACTTAAGTAATCATTCTAATTCGTCAGCGCCTGTTGCGGGTAGTACCCCTACTGCTTTTGGAGGGCAATTGCCTACGCAACCTGGTTTTAGTTATGAATCATACCTGGCGAAAACTGATCTTATACCGGATGTAGCTTTAAAACAAAGCTTCCCGGTTGAGCAACTTTCACCTGCTCCTGAAAGCTTGTTCCAGCTACCATACCAGCAGGATCAGGCTTTTGATATCGATCTGAAGAAGATATTGAGCAACATTAATACATCGGGGCCTTCAAACGCATTACCATTTGCCGGTGCGCCTGCTGCTACCGAAATTCCGTTTTATTTTTTATCAGATAACCATGGATTACCTGTGGTAAAATCAGATCAGGAAAAGGTCAGGCAGGCCGGTATCAGCAATATTATTAGTCCGCCGTTTGATGTAAACCTGGTGAGGCGTGACTTTCCCATATTACAGGAACAGGTGAACGGAAAACAGCTCATATGGCTGGATAACGCGGCTACCACCCAAAAGCCTAAACAGGTAATTGACCGCATCAGCTATTTTTATGAGCACGAAAACTCCAACATACACCGGGCAGCACATGAACTGGCGGCAAGGGCAACCGATGCTTATGAAGGCGCACGCAAAAAGGTACAGACCTTTTTAAATGCCGGCTCCATAAACGAGATCATTTTTGTGCGTGGCGCAACCGAAGCCATTAACCTGGTGGCCAAAAGCTGGGGCGAGCAAAACCTGCACACAGGCGATGAGATCATTGTGAGCCACCTGGAACACCATGCCAACATTGTTCCATGGCAGCAATTAGCTGCTAAAAAGAATCTTACAATAAAAGTTATTCCTGTGGATGATGACGGGCAGGTATTAATAGATGAATATGTAAAACTCCTGGGGCCCAAAACCAAACTGGTGTCATTTACCCAGGTATCTAATGCTTTGGGTACGGTTACGCCGGCCGCGCTAATTATTCATTTAGCGCATTTGGCAGGCGCTAAAGTATTGGTTGATGGCGCACAATCTGTTTCGCACATGCCTGTAGATGTAAGGGCATTGAATGCCGACTGGTTTGTATTCTCGGGTCATAAAGTATTCGGGCCTACCGGTATTGGTGTACTTTATGGTAAGGAAGATCTGTTAAACGAAACCCAACCCTGGCAGGGAGGTGGCAATATGATTAAGGATGTAACTTTTGAGCACACCCAATACCATGACGCACCCAGCCGCTTTGAAGCGGGTACAGGTAACATTGCCGACGCGGTTGGTTTAGGCGCGGCAATTGATTATGTAAGCCGCTTAGGGATGCCACTTATAGCCCAATATGAGCATTATCTGTTAGTTTATGCCACTCAGTTGTTAAAAGAGGTTAAAGGCATTCGTCTGATAGGTACAGCGCCAGATAAGGCCAGTGTTTTATCATTCGTGTTGGATGGCTTCAAAACCGAAGAAGTTGGAGCTGCATTGAACCAGCAAGGCATCGCTGTACGTTCGGGCCACCATTGTGCTCAGCCTATATTGCGGCGCTTTGGGGTTGAAAGTACGGTAAGGCCGTCACTGGCATTTTATAATACCTGTGCCGAAATTGATCTGTTGGTGAACACGCTTCATAGCCTTAAAAGATAAGCTACGATATGAAAGATGATAAATTCGACAGCTTTATAGAATTGCTTTATCAAACGCATAAGGCAGAATGGGAAGCTACGCCTAAGATCAGGCAATGTGTTGGTTGGTTGTCTGACCTTTTTGAATTTCTGTTTCCAAATAATCATGCAAATAAACTCTCAATTTACGGTGGTCACCTTAAAAAGAACCAGATAGACCTTGAAAATATATTGTTAAGTTATCTCGACCCAAATGATATTGATATTGAGAAAGCTGTTGACCTATTTTATGATTCATTGGATGAAATTTACCAGGACCTGCGACTGGATGCTTCGATGATCTATGATAAGGACCCGGCAGCCCTCAGTGTACACGAGGTAATTGTATCCTATCCTGGTTTTTATGCCATTGCTGTTTACCGCATCGCTCATAAACTTACACAAGCTGCTATACCCATTTTACCCAGGATACTGTGCGAACATGCTCATGGAAAAACAGGTGTTGACATCCATCCTAAGGCCAGCATCGGTGTACCCTTTTGTATTGATCACGGCACCGGTATTGTAATAGGTGCAACAAGTATCATTGGCAAATATGTTACTATATATCAAGGGGTAACATTAGGAGCTTCGCAGGTTAGTAAAGAGCTTTCAGAAACAAAAAGGCATCCCACCGTAGAAGACAACGTGATCATTTATGCCCGCAGCACCATATTGGGAGGGCGAACGGTAATTGGACACCATAGTGTAATTGGTGGCAGTGTATTCTTAACAAAAAGCGTGCAGCCCTACTCCCATGTTTTTAACACACACCAATTAAGGATTGAAGTAAAAGAGGGCTTACAGTAATACTTATCAGATCATGGTTTCCAAACTCAGTTCATCAGAGATAGTCCACTTTTTAATTATCCTGTTAATCATACTTATCCCGGCAAGACTGTTGGGTGAGTTGTGCCGCAGGTACAAACTACCGGCTATCATTGGCGAAATTTTTGCAGGTATTATTGTTGGGCCTACCCTGTTAGGCTTGTTATTTCCTGATCTTTTTAAAGGCGTCTTTTTATCAGCACCCCACGCCTTTGAGGCATTTGATGGCATCGCCAATATTGGTATCATTTTACTGATGTTCATTGCCGGCTTTGAGGTTGACCTTAAACAGATCCGTCAAAACGGCAAACAGGCTATCAGCATCAGCCTAACGGGGATTATATTTCCATTTGCCATAGGTTTTGCCGCCGTATGGTTCCTGTACCAAAGCCATTTTGCAAACGGGTTTAATAACCAGCTGGTCACCTCCTTGTTTTTTGGCACAGCACTTTCCATTACAGCGCTTTCTGTAATTACTAAGATCTTGCTTGATCTGGATATTTTAAATACCCGAATAGGCAACATCGTACTTACCGCTGCTATGGTTGATGACTTTTTAGGTTGGATATTATTTTCAGTAATCATCCAGCTTATGAATGTGGGTAAAGAAGAAGCCTCATTTTGGTCGGTAAGTATAGTGGTGCTTTATGCTATTTTTATGCTTACCGGAGGCCGCTGGCTGATGCATAAGCTTTTGGCTTTTGCCGGCAAAAGCCAAAAGCCCGGCCGGGTACTAACCATGGCGGTTTGCTTATGCCTCATCAGTGCGTGTATTACCGAAAGCCTGGGCGTCCGTGGGGTGTTCGGCGCTTTTTTGGTTGGAGTTGGCATTAATGATTCGGAATATTTTACCGAGAAGCATAAGCACGTTCTTCACCAATTTACCATCAATGTGCTGGCGCCGCTGTTTTTCGCATCGGTTGGATTACGACTAAATTTTATTGCCAATTTTAATCTTGAAATAGTTGTTATCATTCTGGTAATTGCCTGTCTGGCCAAACTTATTGGTGCCGGTATAGGCAGCGCTATGAGCGGCATGTCAAAAAATGAATCCATAGCCGTGGCTTTCGGTATGAACGCGCGGGGATCACAGGAAATCGTATTAGGTTTACTTGCCTTACAGGCAAAGATCATCAGTGAACCGGTTTTTGAAGGCCTGGTGGTAATGACAGTAGTTACCATGATCATCTCCGGCCCTATCATGAAGCACTATTTTTTAAAGGAGCAAAAATCACAATTAATCGTATCAAATTTATACAATTCAAATAAAGTTTAGTAGCAGCATTAAGCGTTATGTACTTCTTTTCTCCGGGTCCAGAAATAAATAGCGCCAAACAGTGTTACAATGGCAAGCACAGCACCGAACTCATCTATGAAATAATTTGTTCGGCTATTGTTAACGATGGTTAATGGTGTAAAAAAAGACTGGACAAATAAGTTGTGGCTGGCATGAAGCATAACGCCTGTCCATAAACTTCCTGATTTCAACCTGAACCAGGTATAGATAAAGCCTTCGCTAACCACCGCTATGGTAAAACAGGTCAACCCATACCAAATTGGAGTGCCCCCGTTATAGTGTCCCCAGATAATTAGGGGGTAATGCCATAAGGCCCAGATGATACCGCTAATCAATGACGTATAGGTATAACCGGTGACTTTGTTTAAATGAGGTACTAAAAACCCGCGCCAACCTATCTCTTCACCTAACGCAGTAGCCATGCTTCCAAACATGCCAATAACGCCGTTGACCACAAAAAACAAGGCGATGAACACCCCCGGAGACAGGTTACTCCAACCTAAAGATTTTGCTGCTTCAGTGACAAAGGTCTTATTGTAAAACCCTCCCCAACCCGTTAACCATATGATCAGATAAGCGATCAGTGAATAGGCTAAAGGAATGATGTAGGCCCATACCAGATATTTTGCCTTACCCCATTGCCAGGCCAGATCGCTTATTTTATAATTCAGGATCTTACAGGTCAGCCAGGTAGCCAATGCCGGGCACCACATGATGCCATAGCCATATATTCTGCCGCCTATCCTGCCTTCGCCTGAGTGAACCGTTAATATCCAGACAACTGTGCTAAAGGCTAAAGTCAAAATCAGAAATATTCCGATAGTTTTTTTGCTTTGCGATTTAGAGATATCCATTTGTGTTTATATAGTATTTGTAAAGATTTGTATTAATTAATATCTGGAGTCTATCCTTTAACCGACGGGGTCACTTAAGCAAGAAACTCTTCCAGGGCTTTATTAAACGCTTCCGGCCTTTCCATCATCGGGGCATGTCCGCACTCTTTCAGCATAACCAATTCCGAGTTTGGCAAGTTGTCCTTAAATTGCCGGGCAACTGCAGGAGGTGTGATGAGATCGTCATTGCCCCATATTAATAATGCCGGCGTTTTAATTTCAGGAAGGCGTGCAAGCACATGATCCCGCTGGGTTGACTTCGCGGCTTTGATAATGCTTAAACATTTGTAAGCATCGGTCGTGGTCTGCATCACCTCTGCAACCAGTTCATCGGTAGCAACAGCAGGATCAAAAAATGTCGCGGCGACCCTTTCTTTGATGTATGTATAGTTTCCGCGTTTCAAATAACTCCCCATCTGCGTATTTTCATAAAGTCCGGAACTGCCTGTTAACACTAATTTTGCGACGTTCCCGGGGTGACGGTGGGCGTACCGTATAGCAATATGTCCGCCGAGCGAATTCCCAACAAGGATAACATTCTTCAGTTTTTTTGAGGTGATCATCAATTCTAAATATTCAATAAGATACTCCACCGTATCACCTTTATGCTTTTCATATAATGGCAGTACCGGAACATGAATATCGAACCTGCTTTCGAAATATTTAATAACACCATTCCAGTTACTTAGGCCGCCAAACAGGCCGTGGAGTAAAATCATGCTTTGCTTCATCGTTTTTTAGCCAAAGTTATCGCAGAAGCAAAACCTGAATTTGTGATCTCAGTCACAAAAACTCCCGGGCTTTTTTAACAAAAATAAACGCGCCCGACTTACAGCCTCCCGGCTGATGTAAAGATAACGCGCTATATTGGTCAGCGATATTTTCTGTATGATCGCTGGGCGGCGTTCAAGCAGATAGCGGTACCGCCCCAAAGGGCTCTTTAATGACAGGATATGCTGGTGCTCGGATTGCTGCTCCGAAATTTCCCGGTATAACTGCAGATTAACATGAAGCAAATTCATGTGCAGGTCATAAAGGGGCTGCAATTTTTTAATATTTATTTTCAGGATCACCGCTTCCTCAAGCGCAATAATGCTTACAGCAGAAGGCGCTCCCTGGTTATAGCTTTCGCAGTTTGCCAGGAAGTCGTTCGCAAAGCCAAACTTGATGATCTTTTCATTTCCGTCCTCGTCCTGAATTGAAAATTTGAACAGCCCTGAAATAATAAACGCTGAGTAACGGGCAACCTTACCATATTTTAAAAAGGGTTCACCTTTCCGGATGCGCTTAATAGTAGCCATACGGTCCAGCAACCGCCATTCTTCATCGGTTACTACAGGATATTTGATTTTCAGTTGCTCGTACCAAAAGGGTAATTCGTATTGCATGGAAACTGGGTATTTAATGTGCTATATCATACGGCTGCACGGTCCAACTAAACTTATCCAACCAGTGCAGTAGTGTCTTCAAAAGTAAAATTAAAATAACGCTAATATTTTCACTTAAGTTAAAACTTCACGATGGATATCAAGAGAAATTTGGAGTGGTAAATAAATATCCAAATCAAAATGGTAGCCTCGGCAGGTATCAAAAATGTTTACGCTGTTGATTCAGGTCATTGTCCGATGCTTACCAAGCCGGATGAGGTGACCAGTTTACTTTTACAAATCATCAAATAAAGCTATTATTATAAAGACATCTTCGGAATTTAAATCAACTTTTCTATTAGGCGGTGATCTGGAGATCAACCGCATGGGCTTTGGCGCGATGCGCATTACAAGATCTGCGAAACACCTGCAACATGGGCTTTAATTCATAAAGTCATTTGAATGTTATAATACGGTCTTGTTTGCCCAAACGGGTAGAAATTGAACATTAACCCAGCCATTTTAACTTAAGTGAAAAATCAGGCCGCCGATTGCGCTGACTTTTGATTCAATAAATCATTTATACAAATTATTGAATCGTCATGAAAACAAATTTGAAATCAAAATTATGGACCGGCCTGATCGTATTAACTGCTTTCGTGGGCCTGAACGTCAATCAGGCAGCGGCACAGGATGTTGCCCCAACCGAGACCACCACATTGAAACAGGGCGAAAAAGCCCCCGATTTCACGCTGATGGATCAGAACGGGAAGCCTTTCAAACTCGCCAAATATCTTGGAAAAAAGAAAGTGGTGATCTTTTTCTATCCAAAGGATGAAAGCCCCGTTTGCACCAAAGAGGCCTGCGCGTTTCGTGACGCTTATGCCAAATACAATGATGCAAATGCCCTGGTGATCGGGATCAACAATGGTACTGTTGCCAGTCACAAAGCCTTTGCTACAAAAGAGCACTTGCCATTCACTTTGCTGAGTGACCCGGAGAATAAAGTATTGAACTCTTACGGCGTAAAAGAACAAGCTTTTGGCGAAATGAAAGTAAGCGGCCGCGAAACATTTGTTATTGGCCTTGACGGAAATGTAGCCTACAGCTTCAGGGATTTTATGAAGGGAGATGAACACTCAAAACAGGTTTTAAGCTATTTGACAAGCAAGTAGTGTTTAATGTTTGATGTGAAAAACCGCTTACAGCAATGTAGCGGTTTTTTTTTGACCGTTTGATTACAACCATATTAACTATAGTGAAAATTTCGCTACTCAGCCAGCAGCAATTTTGTAGCGGCGGCAGCGCCGTCCTAAAAGATCAAACAATGAAAAAATTAATTTTACTATGGCTTTGCCTGTTTTCGCTGCAGGCCTTCGCCAAAATTGATACGCCTGTGCACTGGAAGTTTGCTTCCACTAAAATAGATCAGGACAAATATGCCGTTTCATTTACTGCGAACATTGACAACAAGTGGCATTTGTACTCGCAATTTCTTAAAAGCGGCGGACCGGTTCCTACCTCGTTCAAGTTCGACCAAACACGGGGCCTGTCGCTGGCCGGCAAGGTGACCGAAAAGCCGGCAGCTTTAAGCGGGTTTGACCAGTCCTTTCAAATGACGATCCGCTATCATGAGCACCAGGTTACTTTTACACAAATCGTCAATACCAAAGATACGGGTGCCCATTTGACCGGTTCATTGAACTATATGGTTTGCAGCGGTCAAAAATGCCTGCCGCCAAGCGATGTAAGTTTTGACATTCCGGTTACAGGGAACGGGCAAATACTCTTAGGGGGTAGCCCGGCGAAGGCTGCCCGCAACAACCCGCAGGCCTTAAAAGCAGCCGCCACGAAAAATGCAGCGAGCGACGATCATTCGCTTTTGGCCATCTTCCTGGCAGGTTTTGTTGGTGGTTTGGCTGCGTTCTTTCTTCCCTGCATTTACCCGATGGTTCCGCTAACCGTTTCATTTTTCACAAAAAGGTCCGGCACACGGTCACAGGGTATCAAGGCTGCTGTCATCTATGGGTTATCTATCATCACCATTTATGTGGGCCTTGGCCTGCTGATCACAGAAATCTTTGGTGCGTCAGCGCTGAACGAAGCGGCGAGCAGCGCTGCATTTAATTTGTTATTTTTCGTCATCCTGATTGTCTTTGCACTATCTTTTCTTGGTGCTTTCGAGATTACGCTGCCGTCATTTTTCGTCAATAAGATGGATGAGAAATCAGAAAGCGGCGGTTGGATCGGCCTGTTTTTCATGGCGTTCACGCTTGCACTGGTATCATTTTCATGTACCGGGCCGCTGATCGGCACACTGCTGGTTGAAGCGGTAAGCAAGGGCACTTATCTCGGGCCGGCACTCGGCATGTTCGGGTTCTCCTTTGCTTTGGCGCTGCCGTTCACTGCTTTCGCCATATTTCCATCGTGGCTGAAAGCATTGCCAAAGTCTGGCGGCTGGCTGAATTCAGTTAAAATCGTGCTTGGATTACTGGAACTGGCGCTTGCCTTCAAATACCTGACGAACGTTGACCTGGCCTATCACTGGGGGCTAATCAGCCGAGACCTGTTCCTGATGATCTGGATCATCATTTTTGGTGTGCTTGCATTTTATCTTCTGGGTAAGATCAGGTTGAGCCATGACACTGAGGTTGGCTCCATACCGCTATTCAGGTTGTTGCTTGCCATGGTAACGCTGGTATTTACGTTATACCTTGTTCCAGGCCTGTTCGGCGCTCCGCTTAAAGGCATCAGCGGATGGCTGCCGCCACAGAGCACACAGCAGTTTTCGCTTACAGGTGCCGGCAACACACCGGGTACAACGCCTTCAACAGGCCATAAATACGCCGGCCTGTTCCATGCTCCCGATAACATCGATGCCTTTTATGATTACGAGGAAGGGCTGGCCTATGCCAAAAAGGTCAACAAACCGGTGCTGCTGGATTTTACCGGCTGGAGCTGCACCAATTGCAGAAAGATGGAAGCATCAGTCTGGTCGGACCCTGAAGTGCTGAAAAGACTCAAAAATGACTATGTACTCATCTCCCTGTACGTGGATGACAGAACAGCCCTTAGTAATTCAGAAAAATATATCTCCAAGGTCTCTGCCAGGTCCATCAATACGCTGGGCCAGAAATGGAGTGACCTCCAGGAGGCCCGGTATAATACGAATGCCCAGCCCTTTTACGTGGTACTGGGACCTGACGGAAAGCCCGCTGCAGAACCCCGCGCCTTCGACCTGGATATAAAAGCTTATACCAATTTTTTAGATCAGGGCATAAACGCAGCAAAAAGAACATCATCAATTCAAAACTTTAATTAATCAAACCTATGAAAAATCAATTGTTCAAATCCCGGATACTGGCCCTGTGCATTGCGCTGTTATCCAGTCTTTATTCGCTACATGCCTCAGCGCAGCAAAAAGGCACAGCGCAGGAAATAAAATTCAGTCAGCAATCCTATAAACAAGTATTGGCAAAAGCTAAGGCAAGCCATAAGCGGGTCTTTGTGGATGCTTATGCGACGTGGTGCGCACCTTGTAAAGAACTCCGTAAAACGACTTTCAGGGATACAAAAGCAGCCGCCTATTTCAATCAGCATTTCATCAATTTCAGCGTGGATGTAGAAAAGGGTGACGGTGTGGAACTGGCGAAAACCTGGCAGGTTGAAGGATTGCCTACGTTGCTTATCGTTGACGAAAATGGTAAGGTAGTCGCCAATCATACCGGCTTTGTTGACGGTAACGGACTGATGCAATTCGCGAAGGAAGCTGCAGACAGCAAAGGCGCTTTAAACAAATAAGCTGATGAAAAAACCAATTTTGTTATCCATAATGCTGCTGGCATTTATCGTTTCGGCCTTTGCAGCTTCTCTTGTAAATAAAAAGCTTGGAGCAACCCCAAGCAAAGCAACCGGTCGTATTGATACGGCGACGTTCGCTTCCGGTTGCTTCTGGTGCGGGGAAGCGAAATTTTCGCAACTGAAAGGTGTGTTGAAAGTGACCTCGGGGTATACCGGCGGCCATGTGGCTGATCCGGACTACGAGCAGGTTTGCACCGGCACCACGGGTCATGCCGAAGCGTTCAACGTGGTTTACGACAGTTCAGTCATTACTTATGACGAGCTGCTGGAAGCCTTCTTCCTGTCCCACGACCCTACGCAGCTCAACCGGCAGGGAAACGACGTAGGAACCCAGTACCGTTCGGCTGTTTTCTACCATAACAAAGCACAGTCAGAAAAAGCATTGTATTATATCCGCAAGTTAACCGAACAAAAGATATATCCCCGGCCGATCGTGACGGAGCTGACAGGTTTTACAGTTTTCTACGAAGCTGAAAGATACCACCAGGAATATTATAAAAAGCACCCCGGGGAGGCCTATTGCCGTTATGTCATCCAGCCTCAGCTGGAAAAGTTCAAGCACATCTTTAAAGAAAAACTCAAACAATGAAAAAGATCCTGATTTATTGTAGCCTGCTGATGCTGCCCAGCCTGAGCAGCTTCGCCCAGAATGAACAATCTGCCCGTGGTCACGAGCGGAATCCATGGTATTCCAACACGGATACGGCCAAACTGACCGTGAGCAATGCAGAATGGAAAAAAGTACTGTCCACCGACGTGTACGCGGTCGCACGCGAAAAAGATACAGAGCGGCCATTCACCGGCAAATATTGGAAAAGCACAACCAGGGGTACCTATTATTGTGCGGTTTGCGGCAATTTACTGTTCCGTTCTGACGCCAAGTTTTCAAGCAGCTGTGGCTGGCCCAGCTTTTACGAGCCGAGCCGGACAACAGCTGTCCGCTATCACACCGATGATTCCTACGGCATGCACCGGACCGAAGTATTGTGCGGGCGGTGTGATTCACATTTAGGCCATATTTTTGACGACGGACCGCCACCCACGCATAAGCGTTTTTGCATGAACTCCGTTTCCCTTGACTTTGACCCTGATGTTAAAAAACACTGATTGTAAGATTATTATCATAATTGGCGCCATTTTAACTTAAGTGAAAATTTCGGGCAATGTAAAGCGGCAACTTTGCTTTACACAAATAAAAAACATCACATCATGAATACAAACAATGAATCAAGCGCGGCACTGTCCGCTCAATCTGTGCAAACAGCCAAAGCGCTGCGCACACTTTATTTTACACGTGTAGGATTTTCGGTAGTATGGGTTATTGCCCTTGTTACGTCACTGAAATCTAACCCCTCACTTGCAAACGCACTTTTTATTATTTACCCGTTATGGGATGCTGTAGCTACCTGGTTTGATATCAAAGCGAATCCGCCGGAAGCCTCCAAAACGCCCCAATATATTAACCTGGCAATTGGCATTGTAACCACCATAGCGATCGCATTGGCCTTACAATCCGGTGTGCCAACTGCAATGATGGTCATTGGTGCCTGGGCTGCAATCACGGGAATCATCCAGCTTATACTTGGCCTAAAGCGACGCAAGATATTCGGCGGTCAATGGCCGATGATCCTAAGCGGCGGACAGTCAATACTTGCCGGTGGCGCTTTTATTGCTATGGCGCATGACCCTAACCATGGTATTTCCAGCCTTGCGGGATACTCCTTATTTGGTGCATTTTACTTTTTGTTAGCTGCGATCCGATTGGGTAAAACCATTAAAACCGGCCCGGTTGCCGCTTAAAGCCGAAAGGCAAGCCGACAATCTTCTATCGTTCATCATTTTACTAAATTCTATGAAAATCAACGTTCTGGTGATCGGCATGCTCTTTTGCAGCGCCGGCACCAATGCTCAAAACATGTTCAGCATGTCCAGTTTGCACCCGGCCGATACCCTCCGGAGCGAGTCTCACGAACAGGCGCTACGTTATCCATCGCTCCGGCAGGCTTCGGTTACGACCGACTTGTTCGGTTCAGGACATTTTGAGTCAAAATTGAACGGTAAAGATTTCTCCAGCGGAGAAAGCCGCAATGCCCGGATCAGCTCTTTCTTCTCCATACCGATCAGCAGCTGGGATGGTAACGTGATCGGCGCAACCATCTATCATAACCAACAGTTCTTTAATATCCGGGAAGCGAATAACCAGCTTGCTGCCCCGCGCGTAAACAAAGGAGACATCTCCAAAAGCACCCTCGGCCTGTCCCTCAACTTTTCAAGGACAGATGCCATTTTTCATACCCCGGTGATCTATTCCGCCGTATTCACCGGATTATCCGACAATCTGAGCTCGGTAAGAAGGTTCAACTTTAACGGCAGCATTACCTTTCCTCTTACGCACACGCCTGATGAGTACTTGTCGGTAGGGGCGCTGGTGCTGATTGACCCTTCTGCTCCCTCTCCGGTGTTGCCTGTAGTCAATTATTTCCGCAAATTGAATAGCAGCGGGCTGCAGCTGATCCTCGACTTTCCTCAGGGCGCATCACTGAAACAGGCGCTTTCCCGTAAAGCGTGGATTTATGTGGGCACTACTGCTAATACGTATGCATCCTTTTATAAATCCGGCGATCCGGCGTTGCCCGGGCGCTTCAGTTTCAACACCATTGAGTTTAAAACAGGACCAGGCTTTGAATATCTGCTTGGACAATATGTTGTCCTGGGGGTCAGCGGTGGCGTTAACAGCATTGCCTCTGCCAGAACCATAGCAAAAGGCAGCAATTATAATGATGCATTTATCAAAACGACGGGTAAATCAGTGCCTTATGGGGAATTCCGGATCTCGCTTTTGCCTTTTTGACAAGCGCAACTCTTAATGGATGGCCAGTGCTTTATTGCTCCTGGCCTTTTTAAACTACATGCAAACTTTTTCATATCGAAGAATTATCCATGAATTATCCTGTAAATGCCACCAATAAACCATTGCGGCATAACACTTGACATTGTTTCTTTGTAGTAGCTAATTATACTTACATAATTCAGTAAGAGACATACTTATGAAAACAGTACTAATCACCGGCGCAAACAAAGGAATTGGTTTTGAAACCGCCAGGCAACTGGCAAAACTTAACTATTTTGTATATTTAGGCAGCAGGAATAAAGAGCACGGACTTGAAGCTGTTCAGAAATTGAACAATCTGGGTATAACTAACGTGGAAACTATTGTAATTGATGTAACCGATTTTAAATCTGTTCGTCAGGCCAGGCATGAATTGGAGGCTAAAATAAGTTCCTTAGATATTTTGATAAATAATGCCGGTATTGCTGGCGACCAACCGCAAACCCTGGCTATCGGAAACATGGAAAACCTGCGCAGGATCTTCGAAACGAATTTTTTTGGTGCAATACAAACCTCGCAGGAATTTCTGCCATTGCTCAGAAAAGCTGGCCAGGCAGCTATCATCAATGTTTCCAGCGAGATTGGATCTCTCGCTGTACACACCGCGCCCGAAAGAAACCCCAACCGTGCGAATTACCATGCCTATGGTACATCCAAAACAGCGTTAAATGCCTTTACCGTTATGTTGGCCAATGAACTTCGTGATACCGGGATCAGCGTTAACAGTGTTACGCCGGGGTATACCGCTTCCGACCTCAACCAGTTTCAGGGTACAAAAACCGCGGATCAAGGTGCAATGCCCATAGTGCAACTGGCAACGCAAGCGCATCCGGGAACTACGGCAAGGTTTTTCCAGGAGGGCGGCGAGTTTCCCTGGTAACTATTGATAACCCAACTATTGAGCTATTTGGCAGGAGGACAACATCGCGTATGATACACGGAGTATTGTACCAGGAAGATTTTAAAATAGACAAAAGATATTTATCTGACAGTTATGAGAATAGTTACGCTTGAAGAACATATTTCCTTGCCGGAAATGGCTGATCAAATACCAAAAGAAGCTTTGGGCGGTTTTGGCCGGTCTGAGCGGATGCAGCAACTTATCCCAAAACTGGCCGATATTACGGGTGAGCGTTTAAAATCAATGGATGACAATGGCATTACCATACAGGTATTGTCTGTGGATAGTTCAGGCGCAAACTTGTTAAGTCCTTATGAAGGCCCGGCTTTTGCCAGGCAATACAATCACCTGATTGCCGAAAAGATTGCAGGTTTTGAAAGTCGGTTCACTGCTTTTGCCCATCTGCCAATGACGGCACCAGTTGCCGCAGCTGACGAATTGGAACGTTCAGTAAAAGAATATAATTTTCGCGGTGCGATGATCCGGGGACTAACAAAGGACAAGTTTTTAGATCAGCCTGAATTTGCACCAATATTTGAACGCGCGCAGAAACTGGATGTGCCTGTTTACCTGCATCCGGGCCTACCGCCAAAACAGGTTGCAGATATTTACTATAGCGGGTTGCCGAATCATTCAGGAATGTCAGAAGCATTGGCCTGTTACGGCTGGGGATGGCATTCAGAAACCGCGCTGCACGTTTTGCGCCTGCTTTATGCGGGCATCTTTGATAAATATCCTAAACTAAACCTCATCATCGGCCATATGGGCGAAATGCTGCCAATGATGATGGCCAGGTCTGAGCGGGCGTTTAAACCCGGAAGCGGGGGCGCCAACCAGCGTACATTAACAGAAACATTTCATCAGCAGGTTCATATTACTACCAGCGGTTTTTTTACACAGCCCCCATTAAAAGTTGCTTTAGATACTTTCGGCATCGATAACATCCTGTTTTCAGTCGACTACCCATTCAGTACGAATGAAATGGGCATTGAATTTTTGAATGCGATTGAACTTCCCGATGAAAAAATTGCAAAGATCGCTCACGGGAATGCAGATAAACTGCTGAATTTAATGATATAAGGGTAATTTTGTGATGATGAATAATATCCCGGTCGATCTTCTGCAGAATAAGACAAGCGCAGGGCTGCAAATCAAAGTTTTCCGGCCCGGTTACGACCAGCAAAACAACACGAAAAACTTCGATGCTCACCGTGATGATCATTATATTTTTTTCCTGCTCACCGCTGGTTCAGGGGCCTTAAAGGTCGACTTCCAGGACATCACACTTGTTGCCCGGCAACTTTACTATGTATTGCCGTCACAAGTACATTCCCTGATAAAAACCGGTCAGGCCGAGGGATGGTTTCTTGCAATAGACACCTCATTAATTGCGCCTGATATCCGGGATGTTTTTGAGTGCAGGCTTAACTTACAGTTGCCCCGCACGCTTACGGATGACGAATTAGTGCAATATTCAAACCTGCTCAACCTCCTTCGTTGTGAATTTAATGAACGGCAGGACGACACGTATTTCCTGCCAATTGTCCATGCCCTTGGGCAAGCATTTTTGGCCATGGCAGCCAGCACCTACAATTATTCAGAAGAACCAAAAAACAATCATACGCGAGCTGCAGAACTTGCCCGGCAGTTTAAGGAACTGCTTAAAACAGGTGTGCTCACAATAAAAAGCCCGTCGGTTTATGCTTCAAAACTTAACGTTACTCCAGGCTATTTGAATGAAGCGGTAAAAAAGGTTACCGGTTCAACGGTGAGCTATTGGATTCAGCAGGAAACATTCAATGAAGCCAGGCGCTTATTATATTATAGCGATATAGATGTAAAGGAAGTTGCTCATAAATTAGGTTATAGTGATTACTCCTATTTTATTCGATCCTTTCGAAAAGCGATGGGTTTGTCGCCTTCAAAATTCAGATCGCTTAATCGTACGTAATCTCCCTGGTCAGGAATTGACCATTATTAACAGTTGATCCATTGACCGGTTTGATATGTGTAGAACCTGAATTTTCAACTCGTTTACTTAAAACCATATAATAAATCACTTCCTAAATCTTCGGCGAATAAGGTAATGAAACGATAGCAGGCCTCCATCGACTACCCGTTTAGCTTTGTCGCGAGGGCTCCTGCTGCCTCTTTGGCTGCCAGATAGCGTTCTGCATCCAATGCCGCCATGCAGCCTGTTCCGGCTGCTGTTATCGCCTGCCGGTAAATGTGGTCCTGAGCGTCACCGGCGCAGAATACGCCAGGGATGTTGGTAGCAGTTGTTCCGGGTATGGTTTTGATATAGCCGGTTTCATCCATGTCCAGCATTCCCCTGAATATCCCCGTGTTGGGGTGGTGGCCAATGGCAACGAACAAGCCAGTTACCGGGATTTGAAGTTGCTGCTGTGTCCGGTTATTCAACAGGCTTACCCCGGTCACATTCAGGCCATCTCCCAGTACTTCCAGCACTTCCGTATTGTACAAAATCTCAATATTCGGCGTATTCCGCACGCGGTCGATCATTGCTTTTGATGCACGGAACTCTTCGCGGCGGACAAGCATGTAAACTTTATTGACCAGTTTGGCCAGGTAAGTCGCCTCTTCCGCCGCTGTGTCACCACCACCCACAAGGGCAATGTCCTGCCCCCTGAAGAAATAACCGTCGCAGACGGCGCAGCCCGAAACACCAAAGCCATTATATCTTGCCTCGGATTCCAGACCGAGCCACTTGGCAGAAGCACCGGTAGAAATGATGACAGTATCTGCTATAACCGTTTTTTTGTCATCTATGATCACTTGGTAGGGATCGTTAGTAAAGTTCGCGGCACTTACATAACCGAAGCGGATATCCGTACCAAACCGGATAGCTTGTTCCCTGAAATCTTCCATCATGTCGGGACCGAGTATCCCTTTTGGATAGCCGGGAAAATTCTCGACATCTGTGGTTTGGGTGAGTTGCCCACCCGGATTCATTCCGGTATACATTACCGGGTTTAAGCCAGCTCTTGTCGCATAAATTGCAGCGGTATAACCGGCAGGCCCTGACCCAATGATCAGGCACTTAATATGTTCTGTTTCCATGATAAATGAAATTGATTTGATTAAAGCGGCGGCTTTCATCGCCACCGCTTAGAAACCAGGATGCAAATGGTTATTACTGATAATTTACAGTAAGTTCGATCTGCACATTGGCTAATGCTTTGGAGATTAAGCAGCTATTTTTAGCCTGTAAGGCGATCTCCTGGAACTCTTCCGGTGAAAGGCCCTCGATCGCTGTTGCAGAAAGCTCAAGCTCGATCAAGCTGATAGAACTTGTTGCCATATCCAGTGAAACTGCAGCCGTTGTGTTCAGGTCACCCGGATAAAATTGCTGTTGAGATAATGCGTAGGCGATAGCCATGGTAAAGCAACCTGCGTGTGCTGCCGCAAGTAATTCTTCCGGATTGGTGCCTGTGCCATCGGCAAAACGGGTGTTAAACGAATATTGTGTTTGATCAAGTACCTGGCTTTGTGTAGATATTGTGCCGTGACCCATTTTAAGGTCTCCCTGCCAAAAGGCTTTTGCTGTTCTTTTCATGATTTTAAACTTTTGTTAGGTCAAAAGTCTGCTTATCGGACGGGTGATTTTTTCACTTAAGTTAAATCCGTCGAAATAAGTTGTCATAAAAATGTTTTATTCAATCAATCAAATAAGTCCGGGGCATGAGGCAAAGTTGCCTGCTGGCTGATGTCGTGATTCAGCCACAATTCAGCGCAGTTCGTTCCACGGATCTGCTGCAACCGGTCTATGGAGGCCACCAACTGAGCTGCATGATTTCGACAACTTTAAATTGGCCCTGGATACTTTACTGGATATAACAACAAACCGCGCATCCCTAAGCGTAATGCCAAAGACTATGTATCTGAAAATTTTGTGTGTTGACAGAAAACAAAAAATCCTGTAAACTATTTATTTACAGGATTTTGTTCATTTTTTTATGATATAGGGCGCGGAGAAGGCAGGCATTTGCCATTCACAACATCATGGGGATAGTAAAGCCTGATTATCTTTCAATCTTTTTCTGATCCTGCTTAGCGATGGGTTGGTGATGCCAAGAAAGGAAGAAATATGATAAGACGGAATTCGCTCAACGATATTAGGATGTTCCTCCAATAGCCTGAGAAATCTTTTCTCGTGAGAGAAGAATACAAACTCCTCTGTGCGTGACTGTGCATAGGCAAAAAATGTTTCCGCCAGCAGCCTGCCGAACTTTCCCCAATTCGGATTTCTTTCATACAAACCGTTGAGATCCTGATAGGATATGAAAATGACCTCAGAATCTTCCATTGCTTCGATAAAATACCAGCAGGGATTTTGCGAGATAAAGCTTCTGAAGGAAACGACGAACTGGTTTTCTGAAAAAAAGAAAAGATTCTTCTCCTCCACGCCGTTGGGTTCACGGTAATAAATACGGAATATTCCTTTGACGACCAGGCCGAGGTCGTTGCAGACCATGCTTTGCATATTGAAGAAATCCCCTTTAGCAATCTTACGCGGCTTCCAAAATGCCTGGCTTTCGGCAATATCCTGGTCCGTTAATGCTGCAAAGTTTCGCAGGTGCCGGGCTAATATTTCATTTTTTTCAATCATCGCAGAATGTTTTAAAGTTCAATAAATGGACACAGTTACCGTTGTAAAACGGTCAAACAGGTCAAATTTCGGCGTTGGTAACCGGTGGAATTTTAACTTAAGTTAAAATTGACCCTCTTTTTTACGTGTACCTTTGGCATCAAAACCCGCTAAGCTGCCTTTTACATGATCTTCATCAACCGGATCTATTGTTAATGCTACATCATAGCCCTGGGTCGTAAAAGAGATCGTTGCCGTTTTATCCTTTTCATCTACCTGGGTGATCTTTGCGGTTTCCTTACCGGTTGAATCCTGTACTACTCCGCCTAACTTACCGTCTTTTCTTTCGAGAACAAAAGTCAATTTTGCATCACCGTTTGGTGTTCCGAAGACCATCACGTCCCACTTGCCAGGGTAATAATCTTTCGTTTGCGCCTTTGCACTCACTACAGCGAACAGGCTTAAAAATACCAGAAGAATTGTCTTAAACTTTTTCATGTTGATTTTAATAGTTGATCTTATGTGCTTAGTTAGCAGTTAATACATTTAGTATGTTTCACTAAATGAAGGTAGAAATAATAATTTATCATTTAGTTAAATTCACTAAATAAATTTTCAAAGCATGATTTTGCCATCTGAAATGTTATTTTTGAACATGCAAACGGAAGAAGAATTTAAGGATTTTATACTTAACGGGCACCTGCATTATATCCCAAACGTATCCATCGACTGTGCGATTTTCGGGTATCATGAGCAACAGCTCAAATTACTGCTTATCAGACACAGAAATATGGATAGCTGGAGCTTGCCTGGTGGTCATATTAAACGTACCGAAAAGCTTGTGGAAGCTGCTACCCGTAATGTTAAGGTCCGCACCGGGGTTGACAATCTCTTTTTACAGCAATTTAAAACCTTTGGTGATCCCGATCGCATTCAGTTTGACAAGTTTGACAAAAAAAAATGGCTCGAAATTACGGGACTGGCTTCGTGGGAAGGCAACTGGCTTATGAACCAAACCATTACTGTTGGCTTTTACGCCATAACTGATTTTTCGAAAACCATACTTCAAACTGATATTAGTACTGAAGCGTGCGCCTGGTTTGACATTGGCAGCTTACCCCCGTTAGAGTTTGACCATGACGAAATAGTACGGGATGCGCTGCATACCATGCGGCTGCATCTGTATCACTATCCGATTGGTCTAAATATGCTGCCCGAAAAGTTCACACTAAGCGAAATCCATGCGCTGTATGAAACCTTGCTGGGAAAAAAACTGGACATCAGCAATTTCCCTAAGAAGTTAATAGCGCTCAAATTGTTAAAAAAACTGGAGGAAAAGCGAAGTATCGGGGCACACCGTTCACCACATTTGTACAGCTTTGATAAAGAGAAGTATGAATTGGCATTGAAAGAAGGATTAGTATTAAGTTAAAAAGAAAGATGGAGTTGAATTTAACCGTTTGATCTCAGCGGCATGTACATATGATTAGTAAACTGCCTTAACACGAAACTTTGTTGATTTCCATTTTATCGTTTTTCAAAAAGCGTATAATATCGTTCACCGGCAGGGCGTCACCTAAATACTGGTTATAATAAGCATATTTGATACAGCCATCTTCATCGATAAGAAAATCTCCCCCCAACGTATTGGTACGGCCTTCCGGACAGAAATTTTCCTTAAATCTCCGGCGCCCTTCTTCCCCCTTGGCAAATGCGCCTTTGTACATAGAATAAAGTATTTTCAGAGTGCTTTGCTCAATGTCGTATAAGGAATAGAGATCATATTCCGGATTGGCGATCATCCGGGCGTAAAACGACTCACCGTGACTGTAGCGCTGAAGATTTTCGCTGCTGCTTTCATAAACTGCCAGTACCACCAGACCCATCTCACTGAAATAGCAGTCTAATGCCTCAAGTTCGAGAAAACGAAGGTTCGTGAACGGGCATCCTACGTGCCTGTAAAATGTAAGCAGGATCTTTTTTCCTTTTAAATCGCTAACGCGGACGGTGTTTCCCGAAATGTCTTTGGCCTGAAAGTCAGGAGCCAGTTGATTTTCAATTAATGGCATAGTAATCGTTTTCGCAGCCTGCAGGCCTTCGCCCGCCGGCTTAATCAATAGTTCGTTTATTTATTCGTCACTAAGCTCGGGTGATTTGCAATTGTTATTTTTCACTTAAGTTAATCTCGTAGTTATTTTTTGCACAATTTAGTCGCGAAGCCAACGAATTTATTAATAGTAATCTGATGGTGGCCTTTTTAGAAATACCGCTTGACCGCAACCGTCACGAAAATTCAGGCAAAAGCCTCAAGTCATAAGTCTTGAGGCTTTCTTTTGTTTAAAGCTTTCGGCAGCACATCCCGATTTTTATCCTCGGCATATTATTATTTACCGAAGGAAAACTGTACCAAAATACTAAGCAGATTTTTTCCAATATGTATAGCTAATAACAGGAGGAGCCAGCAAATTATCTTCGGCATGTTCGGCTATTTTGTTCACGTTTACCTGCGGATTGATCTTTCGGCCGCGGGCTTTTAGCTCGTTTAAAATATTTCCCCTGGTCTTTGCCACTTCATCTGCAATTATCGTCTTCTTTAAAACCTTTATGCCATCTTCGGGATTGGTTGGTCCAGGGACAAGTTGTGGGTTCGCGAATTTTATATCGTGGCCGTAAGGCTTATGGAAGTATTCTAAATTTTCTAATTCAATTGGACAGATGCTTTTTGGCGCTACCGATTGCGGACTTATCCTGAAACCTACCAGGACATTTTCTATCATTGCATCATCGTCAAAGCCGGTCGCCCGTTTTTCCCATAATGATTTTGGCACATTGCGAAGAATGGCAGTGACATCATACTTACGGGTATTCTTCTCTACTTTGTAACCCAGGTTAATGGTAACTTCATGTATCGATTGAAAGTCGTCATTTTCCACATTGACCATTCCGACACCGAATTCGGTATTTCTGCCGTCCAGTTCGTTTTCATTGGTTACATTGTAAGGTACCTCGTTGCCGGCACTGTCCAAAATTTTTATACTGTACTCTTTCGCCGGGTAAATGGTATAACTTTCAAAAGCGGCACGATCACGGGAAACGATCCAGTTAACATCGCTTTTGTCTTCGGGCCTCATCTCCTTAACTAAGCCATCTGTCGGTTTGCTGTAACAATATGGACTGTTTCGTTCAACAGTTTCTCCGTTGGATAACAAAACTGTTTCCTTATTATTTGACGGAGGCAGGAACGATTCTTTAAATTCCTCCCAGCTAATTGCTGCCGGTGCGAGGTTATTTGCTGCGCCGAAGGAGACATCAAAAGAAATGATCCATAGATGGATCCGGGCAATGCCTGAAAAATCAGGCCCCCAAATAGACAGGTCTGCACCGATGCTTACCGATATGGTTTCGGTTATGGTTGTAAACAGCAGATCGATACTGAAGGTGTAGGAAACGCCGAACGAGACATACATGCGGGCCTTGTAATAATAAGGCTTCCATGCAATCAGAAAATCAGCCCCCATAATAAACCAGGCCTTTAGGTTACCGCTGTTGTAAGTAGCTTCCAGCACACCGCCGGCCATAAGACAGGTTGGTGTTAAGGCAAAATACATAGCCCCCTTTACCAGTATCTCCTTGCTTACCTGCCAGTTGAAACCGAGTCGCGGAACTTTGGGATAGTGCTCAGGTACCTTAAAATCTGGATGATAACCACCGAGCGTTAGCACAAAATCTCCCTCGTGCTCATTTGGCGCTGTCCACAGGTAAAAGGCAAAACCGCCGGAAAGAACACATTTTTTTGACAATATGTACGAGGCCGGCGTTAGTTTCGCTTCGGCAAAAAACACGCCTTTTTCTGGAAGAATGCGGGCATTAAGCGCCAGTTGTGCATATGCCACAAGCGTTTCGGGTTTTTTATCAGGTGTGGCAGCCGGGATAGAGACTTCCGAAACACCTATAACTCCAATTTCGAAATTTGTACCGAAGAAGACCGATAATAGCGCGTACGATTGCACCAGTTGGAACGATGTAAATTGTATACCGGCAGCCAGCCAGTTTTGCCCTATAGCAACCGGAACGAGCTTTTTTTCCATCAGCACTTTCAGGGCTGCTTTAGGATCGCTGCCGTTAAACGGGCTTTCTTTGCCGGGTACAAAAGCTTGTACCAATGGAAAATCAGCTACCGTATCAATCGTAGGTAGTTTCAAATCGCGGTTGTAACCAAAGCCGGCTGCAAGGCCGGTAACAAAGAAGCATGGCGGCCCGCCGGGAGCAGGCGAAGTAAGCATAGCAAATACAAACAACGATGTTTCTTTTTGTTTAGTTTTTTCGTTTTCCACAGATGCGTACGACCCTAATGCCGACATCCGGAAATTTTGAAGACTGATAACTGCGGTGCCGCTATACTCTGTAACATTATCGGCACGGCTTTTCAGGAAACTGCCGCCTATCTCAACCGGGCCGCTTTTATAGTTAACATTTACACCGCTTAACTCAAAAGCAGGCTCGAACTTATCAATAGGATTGCTTACACCCAAAGACAGCATCTCTATTTTAAGCACTGAAAATACCAGTCCTGCATCAATCAATAAGCTCACCCGCTTGTCTTTATAACCGATACCTACCCTATTAAAATGTACAGGACCGATATTCTTTTGAAGATCACGCCATTTTATGCCATCGTCTCCATCCGTATTGGTTAGTATAAGCGCCGCCTGTTTCTTTTGCGCTGAATTAAATTCATATTCATAGCTGTTATCTGCACCCAAATTCAGATCGATAACCGCATAAACAGCTTTTGCCAGATCTTTTTCCGATTCGGGCAGGGTTGGATACTCTTCATCGTCTTTAGCACTGATAAGCTTGTTAAATGTTTTTATCTCATCGGCTTCAACAGTAGCTGAAACGCCTATAAATCTGAACCCATTCAACCCAACATCCTTGCCGGCAATAGCGGCCAGATCAGTGCCTATAAGCGGTAGCTTTTCAAGTTTTACATCGGTGCTCATGTTGATGCCAAATGCATAGATCCACTTACCATCAGTTTTTTTGGCCACAAATATTGCTTTACCATAATTGGCCGAAACTGCCCGGAATACAAACGCCTGCTGGTCAAAATGATACTGTAAGGCTGCCCTTTTCAGCGCCAGGTCAAAGCCTTCGGGTATAGCAGGTAGCGGCCCCAGGTTGAATACCGAAACAATATCTCCAAATTGAAGCCATCCGCCTGGTTTGTCAGTGCTCCAGCTTGCGAAAAGCGTGTTTTCATCTTCGCCACTGGAGAAATCAAGTTTAAACAACGAAGTTTTGATGATAGCCTCGCCCGACAAAGTTTTTTGATAGCCTTTCCCTGCTTGAGTCATATCGAATTTCATCGATATCAAAAGCGTTTCGTCTTGGCCAACTTTTATTTCACCGTTTACCCCAAAATCAAACTCCTTTGTACCTGTATGGAACCTGGTATGCAGATTCTGCAGGCTAATGCTTTCCACCCATTTCGGTGGGTTGCCCGCTTTAAAATTTTTGGCCAGCCAGGCAATGAATTTCCCCATCGGGATAGGCTGATCTTTACCTGTTTTCCCGGTAAACTCCCAGCCGTTTTTTTTATCCCCTGCCTTATAATTTGCCGTTACATTTACATCAACCGAATCTATTTTCAGCGTTCCAACAAAATCGGCCGTCCGCTTTTTGTTCTTTGACTCATATTTCAGATCAAAGCTCAGATCGTTAACACTCAGCTCAACGCTCTGTTCGGCATTGATCTCCCATGCGCCGTTAACATTTATCATGAAAGAATAATCGCTGCCGCTGGCCATGAAATCAAGCTTGTCAACATCCAGCAACTCGGGCACACCTGCAGATTTACCCACAAATTGATCAATAAAGTCCTTCATGCTTAGTACAGAACCTTTTTTGAGCTGGCCATGTACTTTAAAATCAGGATAATGACCGTCTATGGACAAAGTGGCATTTTTTGTAAGCGTTACTTCGCCATCAATGCGAAGGGCTGTTGTGCGTTTCTCCTTATTAAATGGATCAGATATGGTATATTGCAGAACAATTTCCCCGGCGTTAAAAGGGTTTTCGTTAACCTTGGCTATCTCCCATTCTTTTTTGCTTTTCAGTTTGAATCCGGCTACCTTAACTTTCTTTTCCTTAATAGCAATCTCCATATAAAGCTTCGCCATATCTACGTAGTCTTCGATATCGAAATTTTTCGGAAGAACGCCCTTTAGGTTAATATCATCTAACAAGCCCTCTATGGCGTTTAACCCAAGGTTTATTCCCTGCCCAATCCTGGCTTCGAAAATAAGGGACGACGAAAAATCGGTTAGTTTAGCAGCTATTACTATCCCGGCTTCGTCTTTGAGTGGCAGCCGCGTGGACAATTCAATAAACGGTACAACAGATTTGGCCCCCTGTACAGCATCTTCAATGGTATCGCTCGTTATTTTAAACGTGAGTGTAAAGGTGCCCAGCTTGCCGAGACTGACATTTACAATATCGGGCCCCGTAAGATCAAGCGAAACGAACTTTTCGCCATTTTCTTTCAATATCACCGGCCCCTTTACATCCTCCTTATCTATGCCCAGGAAATCCCTTATCTGCTCTGGTATTTTGCTGATATCGGTGGTGCCCTCAAACGTTAAACCCGCCGGCCTGCTCTTTTTAGCGTCAGACAATAGATAGAATGTCGGCTTGGTCGCGGCGTCATCCTTAAAAGGAATTTTATCGGCAATGGTTCCGTCAAAGGCGGGTATCGCTTTGTTAAGCTTCCAGCCTTTATCTTCGGCCACCGCCTTCATGTGCAAAGCGGCCTCATTGTTAACCAGGTAAAATTCCGCTTCCACCGCCAGGTTCACAAACGGTTTGGCAATCCCCGTACCTTTCACCGTAATGGTTTCACCCGTTATCGACTCAACCGATGCCGATGACAGCCCGAGAGTTGCCCCGGCAAGGTAGTCGGCACCCAAATCTTTTAGCCTGGGCAGGCCGGTGGTATCCAGTTTAAACGACCCTGCGATTAAGCTGTTTTCAATCAATTGTTTTAGCTCGTTAAAGCTCATAGCATGTTTCGACATGATTTGTAAAATATGATTATACCGGTTTATAAATGGATACAACACTCATATTAAGTTGAGTATTTGGTGTAATTACGTCTGTGGCACCCCACCTGGTACGTTCTGAATAACATTCCTTTGTAACGTAAACATTGTAGCACTCCTTAGTTTCGATAATTGTGGTAACCATTGGATTTCCGGTCGCCGCGCCTGTAGAAACAGGCGTACCCACCGTACCTAATTTCAGGTTGATTACAGTAAGTGTTCTTGTACGATGACTGCCTACAAATAGCAAATCCTCATCTGCTGACAATGTAAGGCATGACGGTGTATTGATGGATGCATAAACGGCTTTGCTCGAACCGTCTTCGGTATTTACTACCACTACTTTATTTTCTTTTATACAAGCCACGTACAAAGTTTTTTCATCATTACTCAGCACCATATCAAATGGTTGTCCGCCAACGTCGATCAGTTTTTCGTCAAGACATTTTTTATCGGTTAGGAATACGGTTATAAAGTTTTGACCTTCGGAAGCTAAATACATCTTATGTTTAGCCGACAGCGGCTTTGGCTCTGTCATGAGAATAGTCTTGTCGTATTTAAGATCTACGTTTGTAAAGGAGATCTGACCTTCCGTTTTGTAATTCGCGCAATGGATACGCTTATCATTATATGAAATATAAAATACCGATGAATTGCTTGCATCAAAACCGATAAGCGTAGGGCCATCCGTTATAAGTTCATTCATTAGTCCGGGCTTTAATTTTGGTAACGGAAGCTTTCCATCACTTTCAAAATAAGTTGCGCGTTGCGGGCCGGAAATTACGCCGGTATTAACATTAATCTCATTTTCACGGGTCGAAGATGTGGAATTGTAGGTTATAAAAAGCTTACTGCCATCGGGCGAAAACCTCATTGGCGTTGCGATATCTTCAGAATCTGGCAGCCTGAAAGGCATAGGAACAATAAGGGCACCTACAATATAATAAACACCCGTTTGGTGTCCTGGGCGTGTACTGTAAAGGGGCAATAACTTTTGTTCTATCGGTTCAAGCGCAAAGCAATCTCTTTTGGTAGAATATGTCCCGACCCTCCCTTTCTTTTCGGCATGAATCGCGTACATCTCATCTCGCCCGCAATGCGCCATTAAATACTTAAAAGTCTTACCCTCATCATTAGGTAAGAAAAGGTTATACAGTAGTGTTCTTGGCCGGTCCCCTGGGCTGTCACCCGGGAAATTAAATGGTATAGTTGTAAGATTATCATACGCATATATCTTTATCGTTTTACTTACATTCGGAAGTTCATCACCATAAGAGCGGGCCACCAACTTATACTCACCCGGGCCATCAATTTCAATTTCCCTTTTACTGATATCTAATTCTACATCGCCTTTAAACAGCTTTAACTGACTGGCATCACGCACATTCCATGCAAATGTCACTTTCGTGGCTACACCTTTCTTAATTACATTCGGCGTAGCGGTAAATGAGACAATTTCTGCTATACGCTGTTTTACGTTGGCCGCAACACTTAAACTTGATTTGGAACCGTTTGGGCCATAAGCCGTGGCCTTAAAAGTAGTAACCAGCGCCGTTGGTGGCACAGGCAGCGCTTCAAATTCACACTGTGTCAGCTCAATCTTGTGTTCGCCCGGCCCTGGCGCGGTACTTAAAACCACGCGTTCTCTTTCTCGGGTCTCGTAGGTAATTTCAACCATCCTTGCAAGCGATGAATCCCAACAGAGTTTAAGATTTTCGCCAATGTTGATGGTCTCCGCGTCTCTTTGCAGGCTAATCATACCGGGCTTTACCACCGATTTTTTCTCTATCTGAAACCTATATACGTCATCGGCATAGGCGCCAAAGTTGTTAACCTGCACATACATAAGGCTTACCCCTTGCAGGGCCTGCTCCGGTGTTACTATACCTCGAACATTGAATGAAAAAGTTGTGTACTGGTTTATTGTTTGCGGTTCAGGAATAAGTTCCCAAAAAGGATTGTCGTCATTGTGCCTTACCATCCATTTGGTTTGATTGGCATTGATCTCGATATCGTTACCTTTACTTTGCGTGGTTACCTCGTAAGGATAAGAACCAAACATGAACATCACCCTGATAGTTGGTTTCCTGGTCTCATCGGTAACCTCAGGGATAACGATATCGTCTTCGGCGGTAAGAATCAGTTTGAAACCGTTTTTTATTTTTGCAAATGGATCGTAATTGATATAAATCGGAATTGCTTCGCGATTGGGAGTAATTTCCTGAGTTCTGCCGCTTTTAGTGTTATTGCAAGGAAACCCTGTTTGGTTGTTTACAGGGTGTATCGGATCGGTAAACCCGGCAACAAGAGGCAGGCGGTCTTTGGTTTTATCCGGATCTTTTACGGTAATCCCCTTTATTATAGGAGGTTCCACATTTTCGTAATCCGGTATATCAGTGGTTTTTATAGAAAAATATCCAGGATCAAAGCTTTTACAAATAATATTTTTGATCACAAAACTGAGTTTCTGACCGGGGGCCACTACTACATCGCCTTTGGGTGTAAGCTTCCATTCCGCATATTTCCTTTTAGAATTTATATCCAAATCGCATTTCCAGCCTTCAGGCAGACTGATAATGAAATCCTTTACCGGGTCATCATTATCTTTTTTCAGGAAAGCCATATTAAACTGAATAGCTGATGTTTTTTCGCCAACCTTAAATATTACATCCGCTGTTGATATGTTTTCAAAGCTGAAAGTAAGCTGGTTAACAGTGGGATCGTCGGTACGGAACAGGTCGTTTTTGTTGTTCTTATTAACCACAATAAAATTTTTCTCGTTAAATATCTTTGCCATGTTTTACTTGCTAAAATTGGTTAATAACAGCCACCCTTCCCGTATTTCCTGCGGTACACCGGTTAATCTGGCCTGGTCATCTACCGGTTGTACCTGCGATTCGGCCCATTCCTCTAATTCTTTATGCAGCCAGGCCCATTCGCCCCCGCTTTGGGCAGGCATCGGCATGGCCGGATTGCCCGTATCATAAAGTACCGGGGCGGTCAAAAATGCTATCTGAATATTGTCTAACGCGTCTGCGTATTGTGAAGGCGGGATATCAATAGCCTTTGCGGGCAACACTCCGGTTATGGCATGTACCGATCCGCGCGGATCAAGCAGCAGGGTTACTACTGTTTCGCGCAGCGGGTCCCGCAGTGCCAGTTCAACATCGCTATCTGTCGACTGGACAACGTGCCCAGACAATGATCCCCCTGCTTCTCTCGCGCGGTAAACCCCATAGTTGTCCTCTTTTTTAAAGAAACCCAACAGGCCATCATTAGTATGCGCGCTATTGCCAAGGCGAACCGGGAACTTAACGTTTGTAAATCCGTTCTCAATCCGATCCGGGTACACCCGTGATTGGTCAATCTCTGTTTTAAGGTCGGCCCAGCCGTTGCTGTATGCCGGCCAGCCTTTGATTTGAATGCCTAAACTCGCCTGCGCAACCGCAATAGGCGAACTCATCAGTACAGCATTACTGCCCGTTTGCTGTTGGCCTGCCGGTTTTATAGCTCTGAAAGCAACATCGTTTGCACGCAGAAAATCGTCAAGGTAAGCGCCGTTACGATCATTGTACAGCGCAAGCATGATATTTTTTATTTCATTATTTACCTTTTGCCCGTCTTCAGATTTAAAATAATTGGTTAGGGAGATGTCTGATGCGGCGTCTTTTTTCGGGGCGGCCTGCCACAATACATTTTTCCGATCTTCAGAAAGCGTCAGGGTACCTATAGGAGTTCCGTCTGCGTTATAAAACCAAAGACCCGGCTGAAGATGATTGGACATGATCCAGCCGCATATCGGCGTGGTATCCGGATGCGAGTTGGTTTCCATGTTATCATGCTCGGCAGCAAGCCACCTGAACTGCAACCGGCTTGGCTGCGCTATCCTTGGCGCCAGGTATACAAAATCATCTTTTTTATCCTTGTGCGATTTTAAATTTTCCGCGATGATGATCTTACCATACGTTTTTATACTTGGCTGAAGCGTATAGCCAAATACATCCACAATGGTGACAGAATCTATTTTCATGTACCCCGCACGTATAGGGTTGTAATAATCAGACGGTTTGGGAGCGCTTTTTGACAGATTAGCTACAACGTCCCGCACATCTTCATTAGTAAAGTCCTGGTAATCATCATTTACCAAATCTGTTACCTGCAACTGCATCACCTGGTCACGCATCACCAAACCATCATTAAATCCATTGAGCGATTGCGAAAGGACAGAACCCACCTTTTTCAGCTTTTCCTTTATCTCTTCAAGTTTCTCTTTGTCTACCTTGTCTAAAGGCTGCCCATCAATATATTTTTGTATCTGCTCCTGAAAATTTTCCTGGGCATGCGGAGTCAGGAAAATGGAGTTTTTGAAGGTTTGAGTTATTGTTCCAGGCTCGCCCATAAATTCATTATCTGCATACCCAAGTTCAAATTTGCTGGTTATGAAGTCGGGATGGTAGTTGATATCCTTATCCGAATCCGGCTTAATTTCTGCAACCGGATAATAATTAACTTTCCATGTTAGCAGATAAGGCAGCCACGGATTATTATCCCATTCCACAAAATAAACCAGGGAAGGCACTATACCACTATAGTGCAGGAAACTTTCGGGAGTTACAGAAGCAGAGATCAGGATATACTGTAACCGCTTCAGATCTTTTTCGGCAATGTCTGCTTCGGATACCTTTAAGGCATAACTATCCCCTTCATTTTTATAAAACTTAAGTAAGAAGGCATAATCAGCTGCGCTGATTGTGCCGCTGATTTCATCCATTGTGCCTGCGGTAATCAGGGCCGGAACCGCCGGTGTCAGCGATTTATCACGTTCTGCTTTAATGGCTTTTTCAATGCTGTTTTGCGTGTTTATTGCCCCGGCGGCTTTACAAAGCACACTCATAACCATAGGGTTTACCAGGCAGCTTTCTGTAAATAGCGCATAAATCTGCTCTGCATATTGCAATGGCATATTAAGAGGAAGGTGTGGCAAATTTCCTTTACTGAAAACAAGTTCGGTATTGTTACCTACTGCACCTTTTGAAATAATAGCCTTATTAATCAATTGAGACGAAAGCCGGCATACCAACGATTTATCAGGCATAAAACGACCGTCGCCGCCGTAGCGTTCCGGTGGGGTAATTTCATCGCCATGAAACAAAATCACAGGCTCGGCAGGCTGCCAGTAACGCAATGCAGATGTTGTAACCAGTTGGTAACCCTTAGGCAGTTTCCGCCTGATCTCTTCGGCTTTTTGGTTGACTGATTGCTGATTAGTAGCCTTCGTCTTATTTTCGAGCGCTTTTATTTGCTTCGTAATAAATATCATGATATCACGGGCACTTAACCCATGTGGCGGCGGCGTATCAGGATTTCTGCGCAATACCTGTATATACCGGTACCAATCCATAAAGATCTGCTTACGTGCCGACTCGATCTCATTCAATCCCTGGTCATAGGCAAACTGGCGTTTGTTCAACTCGTTAAGATCGGCGCCCATATTTTGGGCCAGACTTTTTAAACTCCGCTGATCATCCTTGTCTTTATCGTCAACTTTGGTTACTTCCCACAATTCGCCGCCTGCGGAGGAATTGTACCCGCTGGTGTGCAGCGCCATGTTAAGCTGCTCAATGCGGTCACCCTCCTGGAGCTTGCTGAGATCTTTTAGTTTGCCCAATTGCAAGGCATTAAGCAACCATTCTACCAATGCAGGATCAGATAGATCGCTTACCTTGGCGATAAGGGCCGCAAGCGCCTGCGATGACGTATCCCCTATAGCAATACGCATCTCGTCGCCAAGAGGTTTAAAAGCGCTCTTATCCCGGTTCCATTTTACATTACTGATAAGACCGGTAAAAAGCGTATGGGTAACCTGCGGCTTTGTTTCGACCGTACCTGAAGGAACAGACCATTTACACCTGCTTAATAAACTACCCAGGAAATCAAACCCGGACGAAGTAAGGGCATTGATGACCCGCAGCTGATCCTCAGCGCTGATATCTTTTACTAAAACATACGCGCCATCCTCAATAAATATCTTGTAAAATTGATTGAGGGTGAGTTTATTCTCCTTTGATGCAGCTTCCAATATCCCATCAAAATCAACCTGATTAAATTGCAGCGGCAATTGGTTTACCGGATCGTCGCCTTCGTTATGATACCAGCCAACCACCTGGTATGACAGCATAATGTCATTACCAAGCTTGGCAAGATCCTTATCGATATCAAAAAAACCGAAAATGCTTTTACTGGTGGCATAAGATGCGGAAAATGTGGGCGAACCATAACCCACCGCGCTTAATCCATTGGCATATTTATCGTTGTTATTCAACGAATCGTTTGCGTTTTGCAAATAATTTGAACGCCATGTTTCATACTCCAGCACGCGGCCCAGGTATCGAAACTGCTGATGATCATCCGGATGTTTGTCCTCATCAGGTTTAAATGGAACTGCCATGCTGGGGCGATTAGGATCCGGGCGGTTCTTAGACACATAGTTGCTTTCCACAACCCATGATTTTATCTTATTCACCGGCTTTGCCGCATTTGACAGATCGGAAAAAATGCGGGTAACCAGCCACCTGTCCGGAGTTTTCGGAAAAGCAATTGCTCCCTCTCCATCCTGCCGGGCGGCACCTTTGGTAAGTCCGTCAGGCAGGGCCCAGTGCAAATGCACGCCTGTACCCATCGGCCTCAAATCGGTGGTCATCACTTCTTTGCTAAGAAATGGCCTTATTTTGCCTCCTGTTTCGGGCAATAGTCTAAAATCATAAGGCTCGGGCTGAAACTTTGGCCCTACATTTTCGGCAACGCACATAGCCTCTATGTTCATCGGAACAACTAAACCAATGCCATCTGCTTCTAATTTTTTTTTCATATTATATCGGCTTTTGCTATAATGAACTTAACTGCCTCTGCACCTGCAACCATTTCGAGTGCAAACTCGGCTGCCGTAAATGAGTCCTGATAACCAACTTTTTCTTTAAGCGTCTCCGCCATAACGGTGACCAGCTTATTTATTTGCACAACACCGCTATCTTTACATGTATAGTCATCGGCTTTTAACGCCGGGGCAACTGCCGTATCTACTTGCGTACCCGCTTTATGGGCTTCCTGTCCGCTTTCCTGCTTATCCACCAGGTAACGAAATGATTTCTCAAGCGAAGCCGGCTTTTTATCTGGATCCTTAGTATCTGGATTCTCAAAGCCGAAATGCATACCCTCCGGCTGTTCGTTTATCCTGATGCTTTTAACTACGCCTTCATACATGCAAAGCAATACATTAGGGCTCAGGTGATCCATACGCAGCAACTGGCAGGGGTGCTTTTGCCCGGCATCCGTAAAAGCGGCAACCTGTAACCCTTCCCAATCGCTTACTATACCTGAACGTAAAAGAAACCCGGTGATAATCTCAGGAGCCTTGTTGGGTTCAGCGTTCAATAACCGATGCTCGGTCTCGCTTAAATGGCCTAATAAATGGCCTAACACATTGCCGCGTTCTGCTTTCATAGCCCGGCGCGAAAACATATGGAGCCGCGGCAGGAAAGCCTTATCATGAGCATTATCTGACGATGCCGAACGGCCAATGCTCAAGGCGCCCTCCACCAGGTAATTGAGCCACGTTGTATCGCAGTGAAAGAACCTTATCGATTCCATTGGCAACATATCAACGTCGGGTACCAGGTAGTTAAAGGGTACACCATGCAGCAGTTTAAGCCGGCCAAGCCAGTCGGCTAGGTTATGCTCTGTAGTGTTTTCCGGATTATTAGAAGCCCTAAGCGGGCGGTTAAGGCTCCAGAGCCTTTTTAGCTCATCCGGGTTATTTAGTGTTTCCAGTAACACCGCTTTATCAATTTTCATCAGAATAGTTGTCTTTATTGGCTATAAATTGTGATAAAATTTTACTTAAACCAGCATTCATCAGGTTTAGCAGATCGACTTGGGCATTTAATCCTGTCGCCTCCGACAGTTGTTCCTGCGAGTGTGGGCCGGCCTGTTCATCTACTATCTCTTTCAGCGTTTTGCTGATGATCTCCTGTTCGAATTTTGCAATGGCATCGCGTGTATTATCCCATTTCCAATTGTAAAGCGATTGTGCAAAATTGCCATTCTGCAAGGCCAGCAATTGTCCAAGTTGCCAGGCGGCGGCATAAGAAACATCAAACATACCCGTATCGGGGTTGTAAGCCGTACAAGTGTCGGGCCCATTTACAGGCAGATCAATTTTACTTTCCTTCACATCATACGGCACAAACGGCCCATGATACCAGGATACGGTATTAGCGCCCTGCCGGGTATGGTGATTCAAGGGGGCATAGCCCATATTAAAGGCATTGTTTATCGCATTACCTGCATTACCGGGCTCATAATCGGGCTGTAACTGCAACAGGTCGTTATTATGATGCTTATTACCTTTATCGTTCAGGTGAAGCAGATAGCCAAAAAAGCTTTGATTACGGCCTTTAGCGTAACGGTCTATAGCGTAAAAGTCCCACTGCTTAAACAGCACCAGTCGCACATGGGTAGTACCGGCAGGTAGCTTGCTTTCCCGGGTTCCATTAGGCAGGCAATCTTCACCTGGCAGATAAGAGTCCCAATTTTCAAAAGATACCAGGTAACCGGTACTCTTTGCTCCGGCCCGCGGCATTCTGTTGCCAATTACTGTTGATATTTTAGGTAATGTTTGCTGATCAGATATTGCCTTCAACCGTTCCAGGTAACGGGCCGACTGTGTATTGCTCGGCTGTATTTCCCGCACATGTGCCAACCAGGGCATGTCTGCCTCACAAGGAGCTATTTTATTAAACAGGGCTACAGGTATATCCACAACCAGGCATTTATCGGTATACTTTTCTGTGGTTGGGTCGGGCGTAAATTTAGGATGAAAATAATGCGCCGGCAACGTATCGGCATCTTTATTGGATGTTAACGGAGATTTTACAAGTCCGCTTACCTCAATCTGCGACACTTTAACGGCCACGTCGGTATCAAAAACAGAAAGGATACCCAGCCATGGGGCCTGGTCTGCCGCCGCGAGTAAACCCTGGGCAGATGATGCTGCCGCCGTGCGTTCCCAGGGCAGCGTGGCCCGGTTAAAACAAACATGCGGCAATACCCTTGCATAGTCGCCCTGTGCATTTTCAGGCGGGAAAACTGATGTTATAGCCCCAACGGGCAACATAAACCGGGGACCATTTACCGCAAATTGATTTAGGCTTTCATAAGTGGTTTTCGGCACATCACCGTTAGAACTTGAAACGGTTTGATGGACGGTGATACTACCTTTACCGGCATTTAACGGTGGTATCTGGTTTTGCTGAAAGATGATTTTTCCCTTAAGCGGACTCTCATCTGAATAGATCTCTTTAATAAGCATACCTTATGATTTGAATTTGCAGCCTCCTTTTGGGAAACTGTTACATGTTTTAAAAGCAGGACGGTAGATGAAAATGTATAATTACCACCATCAGAAATAATGCATCACCCAGGGCGATATACCGGACAACTGATGTAGCAGCTGCGCCAATTTGACTTTTCCCGCTATCTGATTTTTATCAGGACAACTTGCTTTTTCGCCCGCACACCTAAATCATTCACCAGATTTCCGATGAAAAGATCATCATATTGGTGATGCATTTTCATTACTTAAAGGTCAACGTAAGGGGCATCAAAAAAAAGGGTTAAAACCGCTTATTAAGCGAAGAAAAAAAGGTCAAACAAGCCTTACAAAAGGAGGATTAGCGCTAATAATTAGCTTTTTAAGGGGCGTTGTAATGAAAACCGGAGATATTAACGTTGTGAGTGGGTATTCCTCCTGTAGCCTCCTATTTTTCCAACCTATCCTGAACTTTCTTAAAGTATTCTCTGCAGTAGCAGCTAAATCTTTCAAATCTTGTAAAAAAGAGTTCGAAAATTGTGTATTAAAGGCCAAAAACCGCGTTTAAATACATTAAACACGGTTTTTCATTTTGCGTAAATTTTCGATATTGCGCTTCCATACAATAGAGGCACTTTTTGAGTTCGAACCCCTCCGGGTCACTTAAGGAAACACCAGATACTATTTGTTTCCTTTTTTCTATACCTAAAACAAGGTATACCCAGTTACACCCATCTGATAACGTTAGCTATCTTTTTTGGAGTCGACTTTTAGTGAAGTTATTTGTAACCGCCGCTCTTTTGTCCGAATCAGCGCAGTAGTAGACCTTCCATCAATTTTGCCTCAATGTAGCGTCACATGATCTGCTCAACCCATTGACTTCGCCAGGCCGGCGCCTCAAAGGGATCTGCGAAATACTGTGTCTCGTGCACAACCTTACCGTTGCGGAACTCCATAATGCTCACGGTATATGCGGGTTGCCCCTGATAGGTGATTGTGTATTCTGTGATCCAGAGATTACCCTTTCCCAGAATCCGCTTTACATTGAAGCCTGACGGCTTACCTGGATGATGACTCCGTAAGGCCTGCAAATTGCTTCGTCCGACAATTCGTTCGCCTGACTGGGGATAATCACATATAACATTGTCATCGTAAATATCATGTTCCGCGTTTACATCGCCGACTGCCGACGCGTGCCAATGCGCATTCAGGGTTTCGCGTATTTGTTCTTCTTCCATGGGCCGCTCCTAATATTTGATTTTTCCGTTTAAATTACTTTTGGGATGAAACCCGGTACGCCAGTATTCACTACTTGATTGAATCTCTGCCTGGTCTGAATGCGACTGATTTCATCAAACGCGTCTTTTGGCAGAGGAGCGATATCGAAATTCTCTCGCGCACGGGCCGCAGTCCTGGCCGTGGTAAGCAAAGCCGTGCCACGCTGCACCGCCCAAGCCAACAGCACCTGTGCGGGCGTCTTTCCAACTCGCGCGGCAATGGCCAAAACAACTGGATCTTCGAGCGGCCCCGGCTTTATTCCGTGACCCAATGGCGCAAAAGCCAAAAGTACAATACCCTTCTCCTTGCAAAATTCCAGAAGCTCCGTTTCCGGCAGATATGGATGTGCTTCCACCTGGATCACAGCTGGCTTTATTCTCGCCGCTTCATAGAGGGGCAACAGTTCGTTTAAACCGATGTCAGACAGTCCGATAGCCCGGCATTTGCCACCGTCCACGAGTCTCTCCATTGCCCGCCAGGTGTCGAGCAAAGTCACGCCGAGGTCGTAAATGACATTGCCGTTTTGATCCCGTGGGTCCTGCTCATCCCCTGGTTGAAATGCAAATGGAGTGTGAATGAGATAGAGATCCAGATAGTTGAGCTGTAGCCTTTTTAAACTCGCCTCGAATGCCGGTTCAACACGCTCAGGCCGATGATTGGTGTTCCACAACTTCGTGGTAACAAAGATGTCTTCGCGGGCAATACCACCAGCAGCAATTCCTGCCTGCAACGCCTCGCCCACCTCACTCTCGTTTCGGTATCGCTCCGCACAATCGAAGTGTCGAAATCCAGCTTCCAGCGCGTCCCTGGTAGCACTTATCGTCGCGGCCGCATCGGGAATTAAGGTACCAAACCCCAGGACGGGCATATGAATGGAGTTATTGGTTGTCTGCATAATGATATCTTTTATTATATTTTTTCTTTGTTAATGGGGTTGGATTAGGTTAATTAAATCTACGCAGTAAAAAACGAAATTTAAACCTTCTCTTTAATAAGATAAACAGTTGGGAGTGATAATTCCCGTTTTTGCTCCTCCTTAAACGGCATCACCATACGTTTCCAATAGATAGCCGTTTTGCCAATTGCCGGAATGACCAGTATCACAATAGCTACAGCAAACAGTATTATGGCGAACACCATGAATACTGCCCGGTTTGTTAATAATTGGCTTTGCTGTGTAAGGTTTTGCCATACAGCTGTATTCGCCAAACCCGATGCCTGGTCTGAAGTAAACCCCTTTGAAGCATAAAGAGACCGGTAGGCATTCAAGCGGACAATTGTGTTTTGATTGTCTGACGTTAGGTATCCAAGAAACCCTTCTTTAAAATATTGATTAAAGTACAACTGCAGATTATAAAACCCTGCGAACGAATTTAAAGTTGAGGTGAAACGGGTAAATGCTGCAATTACCAAACCGGTAGTCCCGGTATACACAGGCGCTGATGAAAGCACAAATATCATTAAGGGTACAAACAGCAGCCCTGATGCAGCACCCTGAATAAACACCGGAAGCAGCAGGTTAGTAAAAGATAAGTCGGGTGTCAATAAAAAGCTCATCCATACATTGAATGCCGCCATCAATCCAAATCCCGTTACCAGAAGCACTTTAATGGTAATTCTTTTTATAAGCATCAGCCGGATTGCGAAGACAAGCAGCATCACCATTCCTGCGATGTTGCACAAACTCAGTATAATCACCTGCAGTGTACTCCACTTAAGTACTCCCCCGGCGTAGTTATAGATCAGGTTCACACTATCTTTGCTGCCGTAATAGATAGCCAGCAGACAAATCCCGATCACAAAATTCCGGGATTTAAACACGCCCGGGTGAATTACCGGTCTTTTGACGATGTGCTGCCTGTACAAAAATAACAAGGCCGCAATCACGGTGGCAAACGTACTACAACGTATCCGTGGGTCGGCGAACCAATAATACCTGGAACCGTAAATAAGCGTATAAGCCAGTGCCAGCATGCCGCAGGCGAATAAGACCATTCCGCCCCAATCAATTTGATATAAAGGATAACGCCTGTGCCCGGACGACTGCCTTAACATCAGCAACATCATCATGAGTGTCAACAATTGAAACAGGATCAGGTAATCGTAGGTTACTTTCCAGTCAGCAGATTCTACTACCACGCCGGCAACTAAACCGATCACAACCGTATTGCTCAGTATCGCGCCATAAAATACCGCCGGGGCTATCGTTTTCACACGCTCTGAGGGCAAGCGCGAAAAGATCAGCAGCAGCGTAAATACAAGCACATTGCCTGTTAAAATGCCTTGCAGAAACCGGATAACTAAAAATAAATTGATATCCTGGCAGTGGATACAAATACAATTCAACATGATGGCCAGCATTGTACTAACCAATAAATAGCCCCGCGTATCGAAATACCTGAAAAATCGAAATTGTACCGGTATAACAGTGATAATACCGGCATAGGTTGCCATCACACCAAATTGAATATCTTCGGGCTGCGCACCAAGGTAACCGACCATATAATTCTGGGTTAGCACAAACATACCCAGCTGCACCAAACCAGATAGTAACATTAGCAACAGCGCAATGCGTACTCCCCAGTGCCAATCAATTATCCAATCTTTAAAATAAACCGGCTTCATGATCATGATCTTTTTTTAACGGCTACGGTTACACTCATACCGGGAATCACATTGCCAGCTTGTGCGTCTGTAAATTCAATTTTTACAGGTACCCGTTGGATGATCTTCACAAAATTTCCGGTGGAATTATCCGGCGGTAAAAGAGAGAAACGAGAACCGGTAGAGCCCGCAATAGCCATGATCCTGCCCTTAAATACTTTACCATCTATGGCATCTACACGTATCTCCACAGGTTGGCCTACGTACATACCAGCAACCTGTGTTTCCTTATAGTTTGCGGTAATCCATTTATCGCCTTCGTTAATGATACTCACCAGTGGCTGCCCGGGTTGGATCTGCTGGCCCTCTAAAATATTTTTGCGGCCCAACCTACCGGAGTATGGCGCGCAGATAATGGTATAAGATAAATTAAGCTGTGCCAGCTCCAATGCAGCTTGTTTTCGCTTAATATCTGCCTGCAACAAGGCGAAATGCGTTTTAAGCTCCGCTATGCGCGCCTCGTTAGTTCTTAGGCCATTTTGGGCGGCACTATAATCGCTTTCCGCCACATCATAGTGTGCTTTTACCTGTTCCAGATCTGCACCGGTAGCGGCTTCTTCTTTTACCAGGTTTGTGTAGCGCCTGATATCCTGCTGCTGCTGCACATATCTGGCCCGCGCGCCGTCGATCTGATCCTGGTTGACATGCGTACCTGTTTCGGCCGAATGGATACTTGCTGCAAGTACTGTTAGCTGAGCGCGGGCATCCTCTATCGCTGCCTCAGCCACCTCCAGTTGGGCACGGTATTCCCTGTCATCCAGTATAACCAGCGTATCGCCCCGCTCAACCAGCTGATGCTCGTTAAAGCTGACACGTTGAATATATCCCCCGGCCCTCGCAGAGACCGGGTTAATATATGATTCAACCTGGGCATCATTGGTTTCCTCGTAATGCTCACTATATTTCCAATATTGAAAAAAATACACTACCCCGATAAGGGTTACAACTACCGCAATAATCGTAATGACAATGTTGCCCGGATGTGTTTTATGATTCTCTTTTTTCATTTTTTAATTGTTTGTTTATAAATTCCCGCTGGTATAAAGAATATGGTAATAAATAGCCAGCGCATCCGTTTGGGCCCTGATCAAATTGAACCTTGATTCCTGGTAGAGATTGTCCGCATCCAGCAGATCTGTTAGTAAGGACAGCTGGTTTAAATATTTGGTATTTACGATGCGGTAGTTGACCCGGGCCTGCTCCACAGAGTGCTCATTGACCGAAATCCTGGTGAGCGCTTCTGCATACTTGATATAATAGGACTTGATCTCCGTACGCACATTATCGCTGTAAGCCTCTTGCTGCACTTCGAGTTCTTTTACCCGGAGTTTGCCTGCGGCCACCTTACTTTTATTGTGGTACAGCGATGAGATGCTGTACTGCGCCTTCAGACCCACGAAACCGATTGCATAGGCTTGATTAACCGGCGGAAAGAAAAGATAATTTGGGTAGTTTAAGCCATAAGCAGTATAAAAGCTTAAACTGGGCTTATTATTGCTTTGAACACCTTTAAGCCTGGCCCGCTGCACTTCAACGTTTTCAGCGGCTTTTTGCACGCTATATGACGAAACTCCGGCAGCCTCGATAAGCGGCAGCAGTGAACGGATTTCCGGTTTGGGCGTTCCGGCAGAATCGATAGGTAATATTCTTACGGAATCAGGAACATTAATTAAAACGTCTAATTTCTGGTTCGCAATGGTAATATCATTTTCATTTTGCTGTAAGGAAAGCTCAACGTTAGAGCGCGCCACCTCTGCTCGTAACACATCGCTTTTGGTCACTTTTTGATTTTTGTAAAGCGCGTTAATATTATTTAGCCGCGTTTGTGCTCTTTTCAGCTGATCCAGAATGAATTTCTGCAGGTCATTAAGACTGACCAGATCAAGGTACTGGTTAGCCGTTTGTAAACCAATATTTCCAGACTGATCCCGGGTGTTCAGCTTTGCCAGATTTAAGCGCGATGTTTGTTCCTTTTGCAAAGCCCGCTGCCTGCCGCCACTATAAATATTAAATAAAGCGTCAACGCCTAAAGCCGCACTATTAGGTGTCGGTTTTCTTGGCCCGGTAGTGGAGTGGCTAAGCCCTTCCGTAAACAGCGTAAGGTCAGAGAAACGCTGATAAGAGCCGCTGACATTAACCGTCGGCAATGCAGTGTTGTAAGCATCTTTACGGTCTTCACCAACAGCGCTTTCTTCGATATTGGCGGCTTGCACCCATTTGTTCTGACTTTTGGCAAACTGCACCGCCTCAGCCAGGCTAAGTCTGTAGCCATTCCCTGGTTGGGCCTGGGCATTCGCAATTGTTGTATTCCATATTAAAATAGCCAGCGATAGAATAGTAGCTGACAAACACAGCTTCCTGCTGTGGTAAACATAATTATACATGACTTATCTAAAACCCCCTTTTGATTTTTTTGACAAGACAAATTTCCGGCTAAACGACAGGTATAAGTAGACAAAACCACCTCAATATTCGTCGAAATGGCTTATATATTTAAATGGAGAGATTAAATATTCAATTGAACTTTTTCCGGTACTCAATCGGAGACATGCCTGTGTTAGCCCGGAAGAATTTGCCAAAAACAGACTGGTCTGAGAAATTCAGCAACCCGCTGACTTGCGATACGGTGAGTGTTTTGTTTTGCAGCAAAACTTTAGCTTCCAGGATCACGGTGTCGTCGATCCATTTTCCGGCGGATTTGCCGGTTTGCTTTTTAATGGCTGCCGAAAGAGATTTGGGCGTTAAATGAAGATGGTCGGCGTAAAAATCAAGCCTGTGTTCCTGCATATAGTTATTACTCAGCAACTGCCTGAATTTGTTAAACAAAGGGTATCCCTTTTTAGGAGATGGCGTTTCGGGAGTATGTTGCCGGTGATAGGCATCTATCTCATAAACCAGGGCGAAAATATAGCTTCGGACAAGCTCAGACTCATGATAGTTACCTGTAGCCTGCGTTAGTTGGATGAGCTCAAATATTTTGTTGATTTTAATGAAATAAGACGATTGCAGCGGTAAAACAATAAGATCACTATCTTTAAAAAAGTCATATTTAAAAAGAAAAAAAAGGTCTGCATACCTTTCCATTAAAAACCCGTCCTTAAAAAAAATAACATCCATTTTCAACAGGTCGCTGCTTTTAGTGAAATATCGTATAACAGAAGGGCCCAACGTAATAATTGACGGCGCGTCAACATCCCACGATGTCAAGCCAGCATTCAGTTTAACGGTGCCTTCTTTAATATATGCAATCGCATAACTCTCGGCCCGGTAGGGTTCTTCATGATATGGACGATTACCAGAACTCACAAAAAGATATTCCTTATTAGGATCGGGTACAGAAAAAAGCCTGCTGTGTCTTGAAAGTGAAAATGTTTTTATGCCGTCCATCAACATAAAGTTAAAACATTAAGCGTGTTTTTTGCCCCTGTCGTCTTTTTTTAATATGTTATAGGCTTTCAGGCCATAAATGTCGCTACAGCAGGCGGCGTAAGCCTCAACCAGCAGACCAATGTGCATAAGATTGAACCAACCAGTTCCAGCTCAGGAAAACCTGGAGCGCTGAACTGGATGGTTTTTTCCCCGGCCGCCAAACCTTCGGGCAAAGCAAAAATGGCGCAATCTATATCATCAGCGCGGGTATCAATAAATTTAACTGCTAAAGAATTATGGGATAGCTCAATATCAGCACCTTCATCGGCGAAATGAGGACATACAGCGCGGACTAACCATACTCAATCATCGTCATCTTTAACTGAGGATATTTTCACAAAGGCGCTCCTCCGTGGTTCCGGCATCCGGCTTTGCGACCCTTTTATCGCTTTCCAGATAACTTCATTTAACGGCCGGTCCGGAACTGCGTCTGCTTTTAGCGGGTTGAAGATAATAGCTTTAGCCTGTGGATATAATTATAGACGGATATAAAAAAACCTACGTACAGTTAAGACACGTAGGTATTACTGTATAAGGAATTGATTTTGGCCTTAATTAAAAAAAGAAGTTAGCTGTGAAACTAACTTCTTTCAATCTACCCATTCACTCATCCATCTACCTAAAAGAGTTATTATTCCGAGCTACTCCTTGTTATACGTTTGTATTATTTTAATTGTTGCAAAAATCAGTAATATAAAAAGGAGAATAAACATTTCTGCTTACTCTCCCCCTCGTTTAATTTTTAGCGCCATAATTATCGCTAACTACTTTTAAATCAAGACAATAATCAGACCACTTTATTCACTATAAATAAATAAGACCGCCCAACTATTTTATCATCTTCAATGCTGATTAAATCATTATAAGAATTTTAACCTTAATTAATAAATAAGTTGTTTACTATGGGGTATGATTCTTGCACTATTAAATAAGTATCTAATTATTAACAAGTTATTTAATAAAAAAGCGATGGATGATATTG